>JAQVPY010000115.1 GCA_028701815.1 Bacteroidales bacterium
CGCTCCCACTTTGCACCGTTTGGGAGTACAGGCTTTTGAGCCGATCCTGGTGGAAGGTAAAGCCATCCAGATCCATCCGCTGGTTTGCACCGCATTCAATGCCGACTTTGACGGCGACCAGATGGCAGTACACGTACCATTGGGCAACGCGGCAATACTTGAAGCGCAATTATTGATGCTTGCATCACATAATATTTTGAATCCTGCTAATGGCGCGCCTATAACGGTTCCTTCTCAGGACATGGTTCTCGGTCTATATTACATGACGAAAGAGAAGCACAGCACTCCTGAAGAACAGATACCTGGCGAAGGCAGCAAGTTCTACTCACCGGAAGAAGTTATAATAGCATATAATGAAAAGCGTGTATCTTTACATGCATGCATAGAGGTTAGAATCAAGAATGCCGACACCGGAAAATATGAAAGAATTCAAACCACGGTAGGTCGTGTATTATTCAACCAGGTTACTCCGGAAGGATATCCATTTATCAATGCCTTGTTGACCAAGAAGCATTTAAGGGACATCATCGGTGAAGTATTGAAAAGGACTAACACATCGAGGACTGCACAGTTCTTGGATGATATTAAGAGTATGGGGTATAAAATGGCTTTCACAGGTGGATTGTCATTCAACCTTGGAGACGTAATCGTACCAAAGAGCAAAACTGCGATAATAGAAGAAGCCAACAAGGAAGTAGACTCCATTATGGATGAATATAATATGGGGTTCATCACCAACAATGAAAGATACAACAAAGTCATCGACGTTTGGGGTAATGTTACCACGAAATTGACGAATGAGTTGATAAAGACTATTTCTTCAGACAGGCAGGGGTTCAATCCTGTATGGATGATGATTGAGTCAGGGGCTCGTGGATCTAAAGATCAGATTCGTCAGTTATGCGGATTAAGGGGACTTATGCAGAAACCGCAGAAGTCTACATCAGCCGGCGGAGAGATCATTGAGAATCCTATTTTGTCGAACTTCAAAGAAGGGTTGTCGGTTTTGGAATACTTCATTTCCACCCACGGTGCCCGTAAAGGTTTGGCCGATACTGCATTGAAGACAGCTGACGCCGGATATCTTACACGTCGTCTTGTAGATGTTGCGCAAGATGCCATTATCACAGAGGATGACTGCGGCACATTGAGAGGTCTGACAATAACCGCATTGAAGAAGAATGAGAACATCATGGAGAGACTTGCAGATAGAATTATAGGCAGGGTAACATTGCATGATGTATATGATCCACACACAGGAGAGATAATAATCAAGGCAAACGAAGAAATCACGGAAGCGCTTGCGAACAAGATTGAAGCTGTTGGGATTGAGGGTGTTGAAATTCGTTCAGTATTAACATGTGAATCCAAGCGCGGAGTTTGCGCGAAATGTTATGGCAGGAACCTGTCGACATCAAAAATGGTTCAAATTGGCGAGGCAGTCGGTGTTATTGCAGCACAATCCATTGGCGAGCCTGGTACCCAGCTTACACTTCGTACATTCCACGTTGGTGGTACCGCAAGTAATATTGGAAGTGAATCCAACATTACAGCGAAATTCGACGGCAGGCTTGAGATTGACGAATTAAGATACGTTCCTTATGAATCGGGAGAAAGTGGCAAATACGATGTAGTCATCGGTCGTTCCGCTGAGATGAAGATAATAAATGAGACCACGGGAATTGCGTTAACATCCGCATATATACCATACGGTTCGAAGTTATTTTTCAAATCAGGAGCGATTGTTAAGAAAGGTGATCTAATTTGTGAATGGGATGCATATAATGCGAGCATTATTTCAGACGTTTCAGGTGTTGTATCATTTGAAGCAGTAATTGAAGGTATAACATATCGTTCAGAAATTGACGATCAGACCGGATTTATTGATAGGGTTATTATTGAGAGCAAGCAGAAATTGAAAGCGCCAATAATCAACATCAACACACCGGACGGTGAATTTATAAAAGGGTTCGACTTACCTGTAGGGGCGCGTATTGCTGTTGAAGACGGAGCCAAGATCAAAGCCGGTGAAATTTTGGTTAAAATACCAAGGATCATCGGTAAGGCCGGAGACATCACCGGAGGTCTGCCGAGAGTAACGGAGTTATTTGAAGCCCGTAATCCTTCCGATCCTGCAGTAGTATCAGAGATAGACGGAGTCGTAACATTCAGCAAGAAGCCGAAACGAGGAAACAGAGAGGTAATAATCACATCAAGGACAGGTGATGTCAAGAAGTATTTAATTCCTACTTCGAAACAGATTCTTGCGCAAGAGAATGATTATGTTAAAGCCGGCACGCCATTATCAGAAGGAGCCATGACACCTACTGACATTCTTGCCATCAAGGGTCCCACTAAAGTTCAAGAATATCTTGTCAATGAGATTCAGGAAGTATATCGTTTACAGAGTGTTAAGATCAATGACAAGCATTTTGAGGTTATAGTACGTCAGATGATGCGTAAGGTTGAAGTAATAGAGCCGGGCGACACTAAATTTCTTGAAGGCGATTTAGTAAATCGTATTGAGTTCAATGAAGAAAACGACTGGATATATGGCAAGCAATATATAGAAGATGCAGGCGACTCAGATTTTTATCATGTAGGACAGATCGTCAGTGCCAGGGCTTTTAGGGAAGAGAATTCGACGTTAAAGAGACGTGATCAGCGTCTGATGCAAGCGAGATCGGCGAAGACTGCGACTGCGAAACAGGTTTTACAAGGTATTACAAGGGCCTCCTTACAGACGAGCAGTTGGATTTCAGCTGCATCATTCCAAGAGACGACAAAAGTATTGACAGAGGCATCCATCAGAGCTAAGAGCGATTATCTGCTCGGGTTAAAAGAGAACGTTATTGTCGGAGGCAAGATACCGGCAGGAACGGGCTTAAGGAGATATGCCGACCTCATTGTAAGTTCCAAAGACGATCTTGAACAGATTCAGGAAGCTTATGATGAAGAGTCTATGCCTCATGAAGAAGAAGTTGTAGTAACAGAAGATTAAAACTTATAACAATAATAATTATGGCTAACAATAACGAACCGAAATTAAACATTGAAATAAGTGATGAAGTAGCCGGTGGGACCTATTCCAATTTGGCTATCATCTCACATTCAAGTGCCGAATTCATCGTTGATTTTCTTCAGATGATGCCGGGAGTACCAAAGGCAAAGGTTAAATCGAGGATAATTTTACCTCCTCAACACGCCAAAAGGTTGATGAAAGCTCTGATAGAAAACATTCAGAAGTATGAGGCAAAATTTGGGCCGATAGCAGACCAGGAAGGGAAAGAGCAATTTACAATTCCATTTAACGGTCCCACGGGACAAGCATAAGAGTTATGAAAGACGAATCTGCAAATAACACGAAGAAATCGCCGAAGTCGTTATTGTTATTCATAATAATCGGCGTATTAGCTGCTTTATCTATTTTTTTGATCATATATCTTTCTACGACAAAATCGAAATTCGACAAATTGTATAACGAGAAAGAGTATCAGCGTCAAGAATTGATGAATGAATTAGACACTTTAATCAAGGAGCACGAAGCTATAAAAGTCAGTTATGGCGAGCTATCGATGCAATTAGAAGAAAAGGACAGTATAATTAATGCTAAGGCAGATGAGATCAAGAAGTTGCTTGGATATGAATGGGAATATGTAAAGATTAAGAAGAAGTTCAATCAACTGCAAAAGATTTCGAAGTCATACGTCACGCAGATGGATTCCTTATATACTGTTAATGCCACATTAATAGAAGAGAACACCCAGATAAAGAAAGACATTCAGGTAGAGAAGAAAAAAAATGTCGAATTATCAAAGGAGAAGGCGGCATTAGTAAAGAAGCTTGATGTTGCTTCAGTGATAAAAGCATATGAGGTTGATGCCAGTTGTTTTCATTTAACAGGCAGCAATGAGAAGGCAACTGACAAAGCAAAGCGCACAAATCTTATCAGGGTATGTTTTTCATTATTGGAGAACGCTCTTATAGAGACGGACAAATTAACTGTATACGCGCGTATAGCTTTGCCAGATGGCACAATTATTACTGAAGAAGGTGATGTCAGCACGTTTGTTTTCCAAGGCAATGTACTGCAATATACCATGGTTAAAACCATAAATTATAATGGTACGGCCATGAATAATATTTGCATTGACTGGACGAATTATGATTTAACCGAGAGTTTACCCGCAGGGTTATATTACATCAATTTATTCACGGAAGATTTTGAAATTGGGCAAACCAGTTTCGAATTAAAATAGTTAAATTTTTAACATAAACAAAAAGATATATGTCAGGACATAATAAATGGTCAACAATTAAAAGGAAAAAAGGCGCTAACGATGCAAAGCGTTCTAAAATGTTTTCCAAGATTATTAAAGAGATTACGGTAGCTGTAAAAGAGGGCGGAGCGGATCCGGATTCCAATCCTCGATTAAGGATGGCGATCACCAATGCTAAAGGTGTAAGTATGCCAAAGGACAATATTTCACGTGCTATTAGCAAGGGGAAAGACAAAGATACGGCGAACTATTCGGAAGTCTCTTATGAGGGCTACGCTCCTCATGGTATTGCAGTATTTGTAGACTGCACGACAGACAATCTGCAACGTACTATTGCTAATGTGCGTTCTATCTTCAACAAATATAACGGGAGTTTAGGCAAAAATGGGTCTTTAGCGTTTTTATTTGACAGAAAAGCCATATTCACTATTAATGAGTCCGATGTTAATGAAGACTTCGAATTAGAAGCCATTGATGCAGGAGCAGAAGATTATGATGTTGACGAAGGGATGATAACGGTAACGACAGCATTTGAGGATTTCGGAGCCATGATGTCGAAGCTTGAAGAGTTGAAAGTTGAGCCCACTAGTGCAGAGATTCAAAGGATTCCTAAAACGACAGAAAAGATAGGTGTTGATCAGGCAAGAGCTGTTTTAAAAATGATTGACATGCTTGAAGACGATGATGATGTTGTAGATGTTTTCCACAACATGGACATCCCTGAAGAATTAGTTGACGAGATGTAAAATAAGGGAATATCTTTGTCAACGTTAGAATATTAAAATAGGCTATTATTATCATGCGATCATGATAATAATAGCCTATTTTTGTTTTTTTAGCATTCGAGTAATATTTAAGGATAATAATTTGTGTGAATTTCCCGTTTTAATAAATTGAATTGAGCTTTTTATGAATTTGATGCGACATAACACTGAAAGGATAGTAGCAATAATAAGTATAATATTTATATTTTGCGGGCGGGTATGGGCACAGGAAGATCTTGTTCAGTATCTTATGCGCATTGAAGGAGAAGAGGATACGGCATCAAGTCAGATAACGATATATGATAAGACCATACTTGACACTATTGATACCGGGAACAAGTTTATTAAGATTTTGATTTTCGACGACCACACGTGGGATTACCTGGATCTTGGCAAGCCAGACATTACAGATTTAATTGCAGAAGAGAGTTGGGAGACCGGGGTAATACATTCATACAACGATGTAAAGTTGTCGGATATTCCGGAAGAGGTAACGATAGTTTTAATAGACTCCGTGAGCGGGTATAGTGCGCCATATATTGCGAAGGTATATTCCGGATTCAGGGTTCGGAATGGCAGAGAGCATAAGGGGGTAGATTTACCTTTAAACATAGGAGATCCCGTCAAGTCAGCATTTGATGGGGTTGTGCGAGTTGCAAAGTCATCACGATATACGGGAGGTTACGGGAATATGTTAGTAATCCGTCACACGAACGGATTAGAGACTTTTTACGCACATTTATCCAAGATTCTGGTTAAGGAAGGAGAGACAGTAAAGGCGGGGGAGACTGTTGCATTAGGAGGAAATTCTGGCAGGAGTACTGGACCGCATCTTCATTTTGAGACGCGGTATTTGGGTAAAGCCTTTGATCCGGTAAGATTATTTGATTTTGAGACAGGTGAACTAAGGGACTCTGTTTTCGCTTTAAAGAAGCATTATTTAAACATATATTCACATTACGGACAGAGCGAGAAGCAATCTATTGCGTCATCTCAAAAGTTAGTATACACCATCAAGTCGGGGGATACTCTTAGTAGTATTGCGGCAAAGTATGGGACAACCGTGGACAAGATCTGTAAATTGAACAATATGTCGAAGAATTCGGTACTACGGGTTGGGACGAAGATAACTGTTCGCTAAGACTTCGCTTAGACTTGGGAAGTATCGCATTCGCGAGGTTCCTCAACCATGCTAAGACTTGGGAAGTGTCGCTCCCACGAGTTTTTTCATAAAAAATCTTAAAAAATAGGACAATTTACCATTATTGTGGATTAATAATCAGAAGAATTAATAACCAAGCGTGTTATATGACTTCTTATATTATTAATAACAAAATTCAATACTATGGTAACTAATTATTTAAAGCCATTAGAAGAAGAACGTGTTTATCATCTTTATAACCAAGGTAATAATCATGAAAAGATCTTTATTAATGATGAGAACAAGCGTTACTTCAAAGAAAAATTCGAGTACTACATGTGCCCATTTGTAACTATTATCTGTATGTGCCTTATGGACAACCATTTCCACTATCTTATAAGAATTAAAACATGGGAGGAAATGAAAGAAAGCATAGGACAATTTAGAGGGCTGGCAAAGTTCATAGCCCGAATGGGGTTAATGCAAAACCGAACAATCGCCAGCATGGTAGTCAGTGAAATGCTTAGACGATTTTTCATGGCTTATGCAAAAGCATTTAATAATATGTATAATCGTTCCGGGAGTCTATTCCGTAAAAACTTTCGGCGAAAGGAAATCACCTCTATGCAATATCTGAGAAATATTATCTTATATATTCACAGTAATCCAAGTAAACATGGATATAGACAGGATTTTCGCGATTATCCGTGGAGTACATATAACGAATGGTTTGAGCAAAATGCAGTAAGAGAAGAATTTGGCTTTGATATTTACACAATTTTCGGAGAAAAGAATAATTACATTATGTTGCACATATTGAAGAAGGATAGTTACGACGAGAATCAGATTGAATGAAAAATTATTGGACATTTCCGGCACGTCATCCCGTTAACGATTATTAACATTGGGATTAATTATAAGTTTTATTAATACA
>JAQVPY010000116.1 GCA_028701815.1 Bacteroidales bacterium
ACCGTTCCCATGTCGTCGACAATGAAATCTTGTCTTACCTTCCAGTCAGCTCCGTTGTCCTTGGCAAACGGAAACGTTCCATTCCATGCAAGATGAAAAAGATTTTCCAGATTTTCTGCTCGGTAATAGGGGCGGACAGCAATGTTTTCGTCAGTCTTCCATACGAGTTTTTTATCGTAATCGGCACCTTTTAAATCATTTTTAATAGCCTCTTCCCACTCTTCTGTTGAAACGGGCGGGAATAGTGTAAAGAGTTTCTCTTCCATTATAAAATTTTATCGGTAGTTATTTTCTTAATTTTCGGCAAAGGTAAGAATTTTTAAATTAAAAAAATGATATACCTTTGCAGAAAAAATATAAAACATGAAGAAGATTTTAAAATCGGCATCAATCTTAGCTTTGATTGTGCTGCTTTTCAGCTCCTGTGCTAAAACAGAAGAGGAAAAAATAACGGACTCTATTACTAAATTCACGGTTGCTTTTTACAAGGCCGACGCAGATAAAGCGGTTAAATATTGTACTGAGGGGTCGGCAGACGGAATAGTGTTCGTGATGTCTTTTATAGACGAAAACGTTAAAAAAGAGATGAAACAGACTAAACCTCAAGTTGAGGTTACTGAAATAATTATCTCCGAAGAAGGTCTGACTGCCGAATCATCATGTGTTTTAAAAGATATATACGATCCTTTGGAAAACACTTTGAAAGAAGAGACTACGAAGCATTTCTCCTTATCGAAAGAAGGAAATAAATGGTTGGTAAACTAAAATACTGTCTGGTTTTTCCCGTTTCTGCGTTAACACTTGTGTCTTGCAAGTGTGATGCAGATAAATTGCAGGGGACAAAACCGAATATCATCTTTATTTTAGCTGACGATTTAGGCTATGGCGATCTATCTTGCTATGGTCAGACGAGGATAGAAACACCCAATATAGATAAGCTTGCCGCAGAGGGCATTCTTTTTACAAATCATTATTGCGGCTCGCCGGTTAGTGCGCCGTCGCGATGTGTTTTACTGACGGGACTTAATACAGGACATTCCGTTATCAGAGGGAATGATGAGATGCGCGAAAGAGGTCCCGTTTGGAGTCATGAGGCAATGCTCAGAGATTCTACTCTTGAGGGACAGCGTCCGATGCCCGACAGTACGGTAACCATAGCTAAATTGATGAAAGAAGCAGGTTATGTTACTGCCTGTATCGGTAAATGGGGCTTGGGATATCCCGGCTCCGGATCAACACCCAACAAGATGGGGTTCGACTATTTTTACGGATATAACTGTCAGCGTCAGGCTCATACGTATTTCCCGCCCTTTTTATATGAAAATGAACATCGCGTTTATCTGAATAACGAGTTTTTGCCACCTCATACAGGCCTTGAAAAAGGAGCCGATATTTACGATAAGAAAAATTATGCGAAATTTTGGCAAAAAGAGTATTCTCCGGATCTAATGTATGAAAAAATAAATGCTTTTATTGACGATAATAAGCAGAACCCTTTCTTTTTGATGTGGACTACGACTATCCCGCATGTTCCTTTACAGGCACCTGAGAAATGGGTAAATAATTATGTGGATAAATTCGGTGAAGAACCTCCATATCCCGGAAATAACGGATACTTCCCATGTTTCTATCCACATGCGACGTATGCTGCAATGATCAGTTATTTGGATGATCAGATAGGAACCCTTGTCGCCAAATTGGAAAAAGAAGGGCTGATGCGAAATACTATAATTGTGTTTACGAGTGATAACGGGCCTACTTTTGAAACCGGCGGCGCCGACTCTCCATGGTTCGATAGCGCAAAACCCTTTAAAAGCGAAAACGGATGGGATAAAGCCTCGTTAAGAGAAGGTGGTATAAGAGTTCCGCTGATTATTCGCTGGGACGACGTTGTGGCAAAAGGAGTGAAAACAGATTTTATCTGTGCCTCTTGGGATTTTATGAAAACCTTCTGCGAACTCGCCGGAGTACAATATGACAACACCGATGGAATAAGTCTTTTACCCGTTATGGCTCAGTCAGATAACAGCTGCTGTAAGGAGAAAATACAGGGTCACGACTTTCTCTATTGGGAATTTCCTGAAAGAGGAGGCAGTCGCGCCATGAGACAAAACGAGTGGAAATTATATATAGACAGTCTGGACTTTGGTAAAACCCGATATCAATTATATAATTTGCAGGACGATGACCGCGAACAACATGATGTCGCCGCAGAGTATCCTGAGATTGTTGCTGAAATGGAGACTGAGATTAAAGCCTTATTTTAGCGTTGATGATGTCTGATAGCTCACTGATATTTATTCTTTCCTGAGCCATGGTGTCACGCTCGCGTATGGTAACCGTGTCGTCTTCCAAGGTCTGATAGTCTACAGTAATACAGAAAGGGGTTCCGATTGCATCCTGGCGACGATAACGTTTGCCGATAGCATCCTTTTCGTCGTATTGGCACATATAGTCCATCTTCAACATATCCATTACCTTACGCGCTTTTTCCGGTAGCCCGTCTTTTTTTGTTAAAGGAAGAATGGCTGCTTTGATAGGCGACAAAGCTGGGGGGAGACTTAAAACGACTCTTTCCGAACCGTCTTCGAGGGTCTCTTCTTTATAAGAGTTGGAGATGACGGAAAGGAACATCCTGTCTAATCCGATGGAAGTCTCAATAACGTACGGCGTATAGCTTTCATTGAGCTCATAATCATAATATTGCAGCTTTTTCCCTGAGAACTTCTGGTGAGCACTCAAATCGAAATCGGTGCGTGAATGTATGCCCTCAATTTCTTTAAATCCAAACGGGAATTTAAATTCTATATCTGTGGCGGCGTTAGCATAGTGAGCTAATTTTTCGTGGTCGTGAAATCTATAATTTTCTTTCCCCATTCCTAATGCGAGGTGCCAATTCAGACGGGTTTCCTTCCAATGCTTAAACCATTCAAGCTCTGTTCCGGGGCGGACGAAGAATTGCATTTCCATCTGTTCGAATTCTCTCATACGGAAAATAAACTGACGGGCAATAATTTCATTACGGAAGGCTTTGCCTATTTGGGCAATACCGAAAGGAACCTTCATCCTGCCAGACTTTTGTACATTAAGGAAATTGATAAAGATACCCTGGGCCGTTTCCGGTCTTAAATATATCGTCGACGAATCTTCATTAACGGAGCCGACCTGCGTCGAGAACATCAGGTTAAATTGTCTGACGTCAGTCCAGTTACGGGAGCCGGAGATTGGACAAACAATGCCAAGGTCGACAATAAGTTGCTTGATTGCCGGCAGGTCGTTTGCCTCAAGTGCCGTATTCATCCTGTGCTTTATCTCGTCGATTTCATTCTGATGTTTAATCACACGTTCATTCGTCGTTACAAACTGTGACTCGTCAAAAGCATCACCGAAGCGGGTTCTCGCTTTTTCGACCTCTTTTGCTATCTTTTCTTCAATTTTAGCAATGTGGTCTTCGATGAGAACGTCGGCACGATATCTCTTTTTGGAGTCTTTGTTATCGATGAGCGGGTCGTTAAAAGCATCAACGTGTCCGGAGGCTTTCCATACGGTAGGATGCATAAAAATGGCGGAGTCGAGACCGACAATATTTTCATTGTATTGGACCATGGATTTCCACCAGTATTGTTTAATATTATTTTTCAATTCAACGCCCATTTGGCCGTAATCATATACAGCGCTCAGGCCATCGTATATTTCGCTTGAAGGAAATATAAACCCATATTCTTTACAATGGGAAACGATGTTTTTAAAAAGATCTTCTTGTTTCATAGTGACTGCAAAGGTAGTTATTTTTATTAATAATTAATAATTAAAAAGATTATCTTTGCATAGTAAAGTTGTTATGAGAAAAGACATAAACGAAAATCGGAAATATTTGATTATCGGATTTATATCCATAATATTTCTTGTTATCCTCATAAAATTGTTTGCCATCCAGGTTATTAATAAATCATATAAAACCGATGCGGCGAACAACTCTATAAAGGAAAAAGTGATTTATCCCGGTAGAGGATTGTTTTATGACAGGAATAATAATCTCGTAGTATGTAATGAAGCCGTCTATGATTTGCTGGTTACACCCAACATGATTTCCAAAAAATTTGACACGACAGGGTTTTGCAAACTGGTGGGTGTCGAGAAGGATGTTTTTATAGAAAAGCTTCAAAAATGCAAGAAGTATTCCAGATATAAATCTTCTGTTTTATTCTCGCAAATTTCCAAGGAAGATATGGGAGCCATAGAAGAGGCGTTGTATAAGTATGACGGCATCGAGGTTCAGCCGAGGACAGTCAGGAAGTACCCGTATTCAGTCGGGGCGCACATGCTTGGAGATGTCGGGGAGGTAAGCGACAGGTTTTTGAAGAGTCATCCGGAATACAAAATGGGGGATTATACCGGCTTGAGCGGATTGGAAAAGACATACGAGTCGTATTTGAAAGGAGAAAAGGGCTCCAAATATATTTTGGTTGATGTTCATAATGTTGAGAAAGGTCATTATGAAAGCGGGCAGCAGGATGTTGCGGCGCAGCAGGGCTTCGATTTAATCCTTGAGATGGATATCAACCTGCAGGTGTATGGAGAACTGCTGATGCAGGGAAAGAAGGGCAGTGTTGTAGCCATAGATCCCAAAACCGGTGGCATCCTCGCAATGGTTTCAGCCCCTTCCTATGATCCGAATTTGCTTGTCGGGCGCGAGAGGTCGAAGAATTATTATTTGTTGGCGCATGACTCCGTCAATGTCCCTCTACTTAATCGTGCCATCATGGGAGAATATCCCCCCGGGTCTTCGTTCAAGATATTCAACGGTCTTTACGGATTACAGGTGGGGACGATTACTCCAAATACAAAATATTATTGTGCCGGTCCGGAAGCCAAGCCCATCAAATGTACTCACCATCACGAATCTCCTCTGGCTGTGGTGTCTGCAATCCGGGAGTCTTGTAACCCGTTTTTCAGAAGCACATTCGAAAATACCATTAATTCTTTCTCTTCGCCCTCCGTGGGATTGGACGACTGGGCTCAGACGGCAAAGTCGTTCGGCTTTGGCACCTCCTTCAATTCCGATATCTCCAATGCAAAAAACGGTCTTATTCCGGATTCAAAATATTATGATAACATTTATAAGAACAAACAATGGAAATCGAGTACCATACGTTCTCTTTCTATCGGTCAGGGAGAGATACTTGTAACACCGTTGCAGCTTGCCAATTTTGCCGCCGCCGTTGCCAATGAAGGTTATTATATAGACCCCCACTTTGTAAGATATATCATCACTCCCGAAGACACTATAGCTCCTTATCAGAACAGTATTCATCAGACGAAGGTTGATAAAAAGTATTTTAAATATATAAAAGAAGGAATGCATGAAGTTACCCTTTCCGGTACAGCAAGGATATATGGACAGATTGAGGGCATAGATATATGTGGAAAGACAGGAACAGTGCAAAATGCCGGCAGAAACCATGCTATTTTTATTGCGTTTGCGCCTATGGAGGATCCCGAGATAGCAATAGCGGTAGTGGTTGAAAACTCCGGATATGGTAGCGTCTATGCCGTCCCCGTTGCCTCCTTGATGATAGAATATTATCTTAAGGGAGAAGTGACAAGGACAAGGGTGGAAAAGATGGTTTTAGAAACAAAATTGATTCAATAAAATGTCGAGGAGAGGTGCAGTTTTCGGAAATGTCGACAAATGGATAGTCGCAGTTTATTTCATCCTGGTAGCGATGGGATGGCTGAATATTTTTTCATCGACTTGCGGTATTATAGAGGAGCAGACGGTTAATTTCAGTTTAAGTACAGACTACGGTCGCCAGATGGTATTTATGGCTGTCGCTTTTTTGTGCGCTTTTATCATTCTCCTTGTCGACGGTAAGCTGTTTGCCCAGACCTCGTATGTGATATATGTCTTGTTTTGTCTGTTGCTGGTGGCCGTACTGGTTGTGGGAGAAGAGGTCTCCGGCGCCAGGTCGTGGATAAAAGTAGGATCTTTTTCAATACAGCCGGCAGAGTTTGCTAAATTTGCCACGGCTCTTGCCGTATCAAGATATTTGAGCGACCACGATTATTCAAAGTGCAGTTTACAAAATAAATTGCTCGTTTATCTGTTTCCTCTTATTCCGATAGGGTTGATCATGCTTGAACCGGATGCCGGCTCTGCATTAGTGTTTTTCAGCTTTCTGATTCCTCTTTTCAGGGAGGGCTTTTCGGGGTCTTTGATAGTCCTTGGCTTCTATTTGATATTATTGGTACTTTTATCGTTTCTTATAGATAAGTATATTCTTCTGGGGGCGGTATTATTACTGTTAATTCTGATGGTTGTCCTTTTGCGCAGGACGAGACATATATTCCGATATGCCATATTAATATTTATTGTTTCCGTGGCAACAGTTTTTTCCGTCGACTACGGATATGAGCACATACTTCAACCTCATCAGAAGGACAGAATAGAGATACTTTTAGGGATGAAGCAGGACATCAAGGGAGCGGGATATAATGTCCATCAATCGAAGATAGCGATCGGGTCAGGAGGCTTTGCGGGGAAAGGATATTTAAAGGGTACGAAAACGAAATTCGACTTCGTCCCGGAGCAGCAGACAGATTTTATCTTCTGTACTGTAGGGGAGGAAGAAGGCTTTATAGGCAGTCTGGCCGTGTTGGGTCTCTTCCTGTTTTTGATAATACGCATTATTATTATAGCGGAGAGACAGCGCACGAAGTTCAGTAGAATATACGGCTATTGTGTGGCCGGCATATTCTTTTTCCACGTATGGATAAACATAAGTATGACGATAGGGCTTATGCCCGTAATAGGAATTCCGTTGCCATTTTTCAGCTACGGGGGGTCCAGCCTGATGTCGTTTACGATTTTACTTTTTATCTTTGTCAAACTTGATGCTTACAGGTATGACATCTTATAAAGATGTTATTTTTCAGCCGGTTTAACACAGATACCCAATTCGTCCAGTTGTACTTGAGGGATAACGGAAGGCGAGTCAATCATAACGTCGCGTGCATTATTATTTTTAGGGAAAGCTATAAAGTCTCTGATAGAATCCTGTCCTCCAAACATAGAGCAGACCCTGTCGAGGCCGAAAGCAAGACCGCCGTGAGGGG
>JAQVPY010000117.1 GCA_028701815.1 Bacteroidales bacterium
GCAAGTGTCGGCGTGTCTCTTTGTATGCTCGCGATGGGAACTACTCAGACGGCTCTGTTCGTCGCTCCGGCTTTTTCTAAACAGCTACTCGTTACCATTGCCTCTTTTTTGGGAACAATACCGATATTGTTGCTCTTGCTCCTGGTGTCGAAAAAGACTTCAAATAAACTCGTGATTCTTATCATAGGACTGATGGTGTCTTTTATCAACTCGTCGGTGGTCTCGATAATTGAATTTTTCAGTATGAAAGAAAGTCTCTATTCCTATATGCTCTGGGGTATGGGAAGTTTTTCATACGTGTCCAGGGAAGCCTTGGGGGGATATTGCGGCGTGCTGCTGACAGTTGTCATCGCTTCGCTTCTGCTAATTAAGCCATTGAATGCCTTGCTGTTAGGTGATAGATATGCCGAGAACCTTGGCGTAAATATAAAAAATGTCAGGTTTATGGCAATTCTCTTTGCCGGCATAATAATTGCCGCGGTGACGGCCTATTGCGGCCCCATAGGATTTATCGGGCTGGCTGTTCCACATATCGTGAGAATAGGTCTCGGTAAGTCGAATCATAAACTGCTGTTGCCTTATTCTGCCGTATTCGGTGCCGTTTTCGCATCTTTTTGTCTGCTCGTAACAAAGTTGCCCGGCTTAGACGGTGCGCTTCCGGTAAATGTCGTAACCTCCCTTATAGGCGCGCCGGTGCTTATTCAAATGTTGTTCAGCCCTTCAATTAAGAACGTGAAATGATAGAAACTAAGAATCTCTCTACCGGTTATATTATTCATTCTCCGCAGGGGCGAAAAACCAAGGTCGTGCATAAGGATATTAACGTGTCCCTGAGAGCAGGCGAGTTGGTGAGCCTTGTAGGTACCAACGGGTCAGGGAAATCGACTTTGATAAAGACTCTCTGCGGATTTCAAAAACCCGTTGCAGGAACCGTGTCGGTAGATGGTGATGATTTAACCCGCCTTTCAAGTAAGGCTGTCTCCAGAAAAGTTGGCGTAGTGCTGTCCCAGCCTCCATTTATAGAAAATACAACCGCACGGGAAGTAATTGAAATGGGCCGCTATCCATATACAGGTATGCTCGGAACCCTTTCTGCTGCGGATTTTCAAGTTGTCAGTAGTGCAGTCTCTTCTGTGGGCGTGGACAATCTGACCAATTTGTTTTTTAATATGATGAGTGACGGCGAAAAACAAAAGGTGATGATTGCCAAGGTGCTCGCGCAGGAGACACCATATATTATTATGGATGAGCCTATGGCCTTTCTTGATTTTCCGTCCAGACTGGAAATGATGAAACTTCTTTCGTCGTTGGCTAAAGAATATGATAAATCAGTCCTTTTCTCTTCGCATAACCTCGAGATGGCTATAAAATCTTCAGATAAGGTGTGGCTTATGGACTGTAATGGCGCCTTTTTGGAAGTGATGCCCGGCGACCTTGCAGACGGAGAGATACTGTGTAGATTCTTTAATGAAGATACCGCCCGATGGCTTTGTGGCGATTTGTTGTAAATATGTTAAAATTAGCGCGCAATATAATAGTACTTCTCGTTATAGTCGCGTCCGGTCCTAATACAAATCAACTCGTTCAGAATAATATCAGGCTCTAATGCCCCTTCCATGAAATACGGAGAAAGCAGCGTGTTGCATACTATGGCTTTGCTATTCTGTAACGGAGTGAAATATTTGTAATAGTCATTCATCCCTTCAATAAATTTTACGCTTAAGGTTCCGTTGTACGATGTGGCCATCCTCCAGAAATCGGCTTTGCTGCCAAAAGTGATGGCTTCTTCCTGCGAAATGGGTACGCTGCCGGTGTGAGTGTCTTTTCTGTTTAA
This sequence comes from Bacteroidales bacterium, assembly GCA_028701815.1. Lineage (GTDB taxonomy): Bacteria > Bacteroidota > Bacteroidia > Bacteroidales > BM520 > RGIG7150. Next base: position 1,835 of record JAQVPY010000117.1, read on the forward strand.
AAAGTCGTAGCCCGCGTCGCGGTATAATGTGGCTATATAACTATTTCCACCCGATATATACCAATAACCTTGATATTCCATGCAGTCGATTATTGTAGGGCGGTTGTCGGTGCTGTCGGTGCGACTTTGGAGAAGGTCATTGTAACGCGAAAAAATGTTGGTGCAAATGGTGTCTGCCGTTTCTGACTCATCAAAAAGCAGCCCGTAAATTTTGAGCCATTCGGCGCGACCTCTCGGATCAGTCTCTAAATATTCCAAGATCGGGATCACCGTAAGCCCGGCCGTATTTAACGGTACCATCTGTGCATTTTGATATTCACTGGCGAGGATGAAATCGGGACGCAAACTGATTAGAAGCTCTATTTTGGGATTGACCCCTAAGGTTACGGATGTCGGAAATGTCTTGCCGGTGTTTCGGAGATGCTTTGTGATGATCGAGTTGCTGTAATAGATGGTGTCAGGAATGCCTATAACATTTTGTATATGGTTCAACTTATCGCAACATGCAAGATGAGAAGCGGAGAAACATGCTATGGTACGATCTTTTCCGATATCAGATTTCTTGATTCGAATTTTAGATATTTCATTTATGGTATCCGACGGATTACGGATGATAATAGTATAACAGCTGTCGTTATCATATACGATAAAGCCTTTAGAATATTGGGGACGTAAAAATATGGCATCAGCCGGGATGTCTTTATGCGACCTCTTGTTGCAACCGACAAGGGCTAATAGACAGACTGCAAGCAATAACGTAACGCGCGATAATCTCATATATTATGACAAAAATTTATTGTGCAAATATCATAAAAATATTCCGAATAGATATTTTTTGCAATAGAAAGAGACTAAATTTTCTTAAAAATTTTTATGTTATAAAAAAAAACCATACCTTTACACATCGTATTTAAAATGCAGAATGTATGAACTATATTCATTTTGACAAAGAGAAGATGGTCAACCTGTCGTATGTTTTGAATAAAGAACTGTTACGGACAAACCGTGCCGGAGCCTACGGCTCTACTACACTTGTGGGGTGTAATACCCGCAAATACCACGGGCTTCTTGTCGCACCGCAACCGTATATCGATGGCGACCTCCATGTGCTGCTTTCTTCTTTAGACGAATCCATCATTCAACACGGGGAGGAGTTTGAACTTGCTGTTCACAGATATAAAGACGGATATTATTATCCTCACGGTCATCAATTTATTCATGATATGACGTTTGACCCCACGCCGGCTATCATTTACAGAATCGGCGGCGTTTTGTTGAAGAAAGAACGAATAAACACTTTTAACGGGGTCCGCTTTATGGTCAGATACACCTTGCTGGAAGCTCATTCCGACACTGTCTTGAAGATACGGCCGTTACTTGCTTATCGTAATAGACATACTCTGTCGAAAGCAAATACCGATGTGGAGACACGCTATGAGAATATAAGCAACGGCATCAAATACAGGATGTATATGGGCTATTCGTATTTGCATTTCCAATTTAATTCAAAATATGATTATGTTCATGTGCCCAACTGGTATTATGGCTTTGAATATGAGAAAGACAAAGAACAGGGATTTGATTATTCTGAAGATCTCTTCAATCCCGGATTTTTTGAGGTGCCTATGAAAGTAGGGCAGAGTGTTATACTTTCTGTCGGCACGGAAGAATGCAATGCCTGCATGTTGAAACGTCTGTTTAATAACGAGATCTCCCGCCGCACGCCGCGAAGTTCTTTCCGCAACTGTCTTATAAATGATGCCGAGCAGTGTGTCGTCAAACTCGACGAAAAATACAGAGTAATTGCCGGATATCAGTGGCTGGGAGTTATCCCGAGGGATACTTTTATTGCGCTTCCGGGACTTACATTAACACGTAAGGGTGGCAGAGAAATCTTTACTGCTGTCGTCGATGGTATGGTTGAAGAGATGAGCGGTCCATTCTTTAATTATTATTCCAACATACATTCTGCGACAGTTTATTCAGCCGATGCTTCTTTATGGTTTATATGGTGTCTGCAGAAATTTTACGAAGGACAGCCTCAATGCGGCAAAAGCATCTGGAGGCGTTGGGGGAAATATATAAGGACCATTCTGAAGTGTTATAGGGATGGTACTGAAAACGGCATTTGTGCAGATGCGAGCGGGCTCTTATATCAGGGGCGCCCTGGCTTGGCTTTAACTTGGATGAACTCTATTGTGAGAGGAAAACCCGTAACACCCCGTACCGGCTATGCCGTTGAGATCAACGCCCTATGGTATAATGCGATACGCTTTGCCATTGAACTTTCAGAGACTACTTTGGATAAATCCTTTAGTAGGGAGTGGAAACCTTTTGCCGACAAACTCGGCATGGCATTCGTGGAGAAATTTTATGATGAGGATAAGCCCTGTCTCTGCGATTATTTTAATGAAAAAGAAGCTGATTGGAGGATCCGCCCCAATCAGATAATAGCTACCGGTATGAAATATTCGCCTCTTTCGATGGCGGCAAAATTAAAAGTTCTCGAGGTGGTGAGAGGCGAACTTCTCGCCGCACGCGGTATACGTACTTTGTCGCCCCGCTATCCCGAATATGTGGCGAAACTTGAGGGTGACCACGAATCGCGGGGGCTGTCTATGTATAACGGACCTTCCTATCCATGGCTGCTTATGTTTTATGTGGATACTATTATTTCCCTCGGACTGGATGATAAGGCCCTGGTTGCGTTGAAGAAGATTATTGCCGATTTTGAGCCCGAATTGCTCGAGGGTTGTATCGGCTCCATATCACAGACATATAACGGCAACCCGCCGTATGAAGGCAGCGGGACAGTTTCACATGCTGTAAATATCGCAGCCCTGTTGTGGCTTATGAAGGTTGTTGATGAGTTTAACTATTATAAAGAACATAAGCTATGAGAGTATTGATGTTCGGATGGGAATTTCCTCCACATATTACAGGTGGTCTCGGTACCGCCTGTTATGGTATGGTGAAAGGACTGGTGAAAAATAACGTTGACGTTATCTTTGTCGTCCCTAAAGCTTATGGCGACGAAGACGCCTCTATGGCACAGTTCGTTAATGCCAGCGATGTCTCTGTGGATATTTATGAAGTTAAATATCGTGAGTTGATAGATAAAATGACTTATATTGAGGTCGGCTCTTCGCTTATACCGTATCTCGGACCGGAAGAGTTCGAGAAATATATGGATAAGGTTAAAAGGACTGAGAATATCGATTCTAATCCAATATACGCCGAGAAATACGAGTTTTCAGGGAAATACAGCTCATCTCTTATGGATGAGGTGGCTCGCTACGCTCTCGTTGCTGCCGAGATAGCCAAAAAATACGATTTCGACCTTATTCATGCTCACGACTGGCTTACCTATTCTGCCGGCATAGCTGCAAAAAAAGTGTCGGGGAAACCGCTTGTGGTTCATATTCATGCTACTGAGTTTGACCGTACAGGCGAAAATGTGAATACTATCGTTTATAACCTCGAGAAAAACGGTATGCAGGCCGCCGATAGAGTTATAGCCGTCAGTAATTTAACCGCTAATACCGTTATCTCAAAATACGGTATTGACCCTGCTAAGGTGTGTACCGTTCATAATGCGGTGGAACCTTCGGATACTCCGGGAATAGAGAATATCCATAAAAACGTGAAAGAGAAAGTCGTCACGTTCCTCGGCCGTCTTACTTTTCAAAAGGGACCGGAATATTTTATCGAGGCGGCTAAACTGATCCTCGAAAAAGATGATAATGTGCGATTCGTAATGGCCGGTTCAGGTGATCTGATGGATAAACTCGTGAAATATGTCGCTAAACTCGGCATATCGGATAAATTCCATTTTACCGGCTTCCTAAAAGGAGAAGAGGTGGATAGAATGTTCGCCCTTAGCGATGTCTTTGTGATGCCATCAGTGTCTGAACCATTTGGTATTGTGCCACTTGAAGCAATGAGGGTTAATGTTCCCGTCGTGATCTCTAAACAGTCGGGCGTGTCCGAGATACTCGAATATGCGCTGAAAGTGGATTTCTGGGATGTGAATGCGATGGCAGACTCTATTTGGGGACTGCTGCATTACGACTCCCTGAGTAAGATGTATAAACGTTGCGGTAGAGATGAAATCTTGAACCTTAAATGGGAAAAAGCCTCCGCTGCCATCCGTAAAGTTTATGAAGATGTGTTGTTAGATAAAAAGAATTAAAGATATGAAACAGATTTGCTTATACTTTCAGGTACACCAGCCTATGAGACTGCGTAAATATAGATTCTTCGATATGGGAGTCAACCATAATTATTATGACGACTACCTGAATCAAACTATCCTTCGTCGCGTCGCAGATAAATGTTATCTCCCTATGAACGCCCTCTTGATGGAGACAATAGCCGAATATGGCGACAAAATTAAAATCTGCATGTCTATCACAGGTCTCGCTATTGAACAGTTTAAATGGTTCGCTCCCGAAGTGCTCGAGAGCTTTAAAAAACTTATAAAGACAGGTAATGTTGAACTTGTATCAGAAACTTACGACTTCTCCCTCGCGGCACTGTCTGATAAAGAGCTGTTTATGACGCAGGTGAAACAACAACATAAACTCCTGAAAGATACTTTCGGCATTGCCCCTAAATCTTTTAGAAATACCGAGTTTATTTATAGCGATGATATGGCGGATGCAATTTATGACCTCGGCTATAATGTGGCCCTCGTTGAAGGAGCTAAACATGTCCTCGGCTGGAAGTCTTCGGAATATCTGTATTGTAGCAGTAAAAACCCGAGACTGAAACTCCTGCTGCGTAACAGCAGCCTCAGCGATGATATCGCTTTCCGCTTCGGAAATACCGCATGGGATCAGTTTCCACTCACTGCCGAGAAATATATGTCATGGATAATGAAAGCTTATGATAAGGGCGAGAGTTTAACTCTCGGACTTGAATATGAGACTTTCGGAGAACATACACCGGCAAGTATGGGCATCTTCCCGTTTGTTAAAGACTTGCTGTGCAGAATCGCGGAGAATAAAGAACTCGAGATGAACGTGCCATCTAAACTTGCCGAAATACTCGTGCCTGTGGGACAACTGGTGGTGCCTAATCCCACATCATGGGCCGATGAGGAACAAGACATCACCGCATGGCTCGGAAATGAGTTGCAACAAGATGCCTTTAAACACCTGTATGCGGTATCTGCTAAAATGCGTCGCTGCAAAGACCCGGAACTTAAGAAGGATTACCTCTATCTGCAGTCGGCAGACCATTTTATGTATATGTGT
>JAQVPY010000118.1 GCA_028701815.1 Bacteroidales bacterium
AACGTGCTGACAGTCCCCCCAGATAAACAACTTAATGCCAAAATGTTCTATACCAAATGGTTTAAAACTAACTTTAAACGTTTGGATTCTCCCGTGATCTGCGACTATTGTCAGTTGAAATCATTTATGATATTGGTTTTCGTGGAAGGAAAAGGCAAACTGTCATATACTGACGGTGGCGAATTGAACTTTACTGCCGGCTCTACAATACTTATCCCGGCCTCCTTTGATGAATTTACAATTTCACCTGATGAGAATGGAACTGCTTTTATAGAAATATTTCAATAAAACGCTTAACTTTGCGTCTTCAATACTGACTTGCTATGTATGCTATATTTAAAAAAGAGTTGAGCGGTTTCTTTTCCTCGGTGATAGGATATATCGTTATTCTCGTGTTCCTGATAGTTACCGGACTTATCCTCTGGGTTTTCCCCGGCGGATTTAATATTCTCGACTATCATTATGCAAATATTAACGGACTCTTTATGGTGGCACCTTTCGTGTTTCTTTTCCTTATACCTGCTGTTACCATGCGCTCTTTCGCTGAAGAAAAACGCAGCGGAACCTTCGAATTGATTGCCACTAAACCCGTCTCCCCGCTAAAAATCGTCCTCGCAAAATTTTTCGCAGACTCTATCATTGTCCTCCTCGCCCTCGTCCCAACACTCGTATTTTATTTTACAGTGTTCTTTCTCGGAGCTCCGGTGGGTAATATAGATAGCGGCGCCGTTTGGGGGTCCTACGCCGGCCTCCTTCTGCTCGGAATGTCCTTCGTGGCTATCGGCATTTTCTCGTCATCCATTACAGATAACCAAATAGTGGCTTTTGTGGTATCGGCCCTCCTTTGTGCATTCTTCTATATGGGCTTCGAATTGCTCTATGCCATGGGAATCTTCGGAAATGCATCCATGTTCGTGAAATCACTCGGTATGCAATACCATTTCGCTTCCCTAAGCCGTGGCGTGATAGATACACGCGATGTTATCTATTACCTTAGCCTGATCTTCGTCTTTCTGCTGTTTACTAAAGTGTCTATCGAAAGGAGAAAATAATATGAAAAAACGAAAAATAAACGGCATACTCACTATCGTCATAGGTCTCCTGTTCGTCGCGGCAGTTAATTTGATATCTTCTTTTTTCTCTGCACGTTTAGATCTTACTTCTGAGAAAAGATTCACCCTTTCCCCTGCTACTTTAGAATTGCTCGAAGGTCTCGACGACTATGTGTATTTTAAAGTGATGCTCTCCGGAAATGATATGCCCGTGTCCCCCGTTAATTTCCAACGCCTTAAAAATGAAACACGCGAGATGCTCGATGAGTTTAGATCTCATAGCAAATATATAGAATATGTCTTTATTGACCCTACTGAATCAGAAGACCCTGAAGAAGTTAGGGCAGCAATGAATGAACTCGTCGACAAGGGACTCCAACCTACGCAGGCGTATAGTAAAAAAGGTACAGCAGCAAAAATTATTTTCCCCGGCGCAATCATCTCTTATAAGGATAAAGAAATCCCTGTCCAATTGCTGGATTCTCATCTCGGCGTTCCTACCGAAGAGGTGCTGAATAACTCAATACAGACTTTGGAATACAACCTTTCTAATGCTATCAGAAAACTTTCTACTACCAGAAAACCAGAGATCGCTGTTATTACCGGTCACGACGAAATGCCGAGAGGCTATATGATCTCCGCCGAAGCCGCCCTCCGGGAATATTATAATGTCTCCTATGTTACCATAGACGGACAAGTGGGCAGCCTTGCAAGTATCAGCCGTGCGGGTGAAGACTCAGCTAAAATGATCAATAAATATAAGGCCCTTATCATCCCGGGTCCTAAATCGCCATTCTCGGAAAAGGATAAATTTATCCTCGACCAATATATCATGCGCGGCGGAAAAGTGCTCTGGCTCGTGGAACCTGTACTTGTTACTATGGATAGTCTCCAAAATTCCCCATCGACAATAGTCTATTCAAATCATACAAATCTCGAAGATCAGCTGTTTAACTATGGTGTGAGATTAGAACCGCAACTGATTATGGACCTTCAGTGTCTTTCTATCCCTATGACTGTCGGAAATGTCGGAGGAAGACCACAGATAGACTTTTTCCCATGGTACTATTTTCCTGTACTTACTCCCAATAGGACACATCCTATCGTGAAAAACCTTGACGCAATAAAAACAGAGTTTATTTCGCCAATTACACTCGTCGACGCTCCCGAAATTAAATCGACAATATTACTTACCTCATCCCCTTATTCTAAACTCTTTTCGGTTCCCGATGAGGTGTCGCTGAAGACTTTGGTGGAAAAACCCGATGAGTCACTCTTTACAAAATCAGATATCCCCGTCGCTGTAATGCTCGAAGGATGCTTCCATTCTTTGTATGACAACAGAATACCACCTGATATCAGGGATAACCCGCTTATGAATTATATGTCGCTGGGCGAACCAACCGCAATGGTGGTGATATCCGACGCCGATATCTTTAAAAATCAGTTTAGAACAGGCGACGGGCAACCATTGAAAATGGGATATGACCAATATACCCAAATACAGTTCGGAAATCCTGAGCTGCTCCTGAATATTATGAACTACCTTTGCGATGATTCCCAACTGATATCCGTGCGCTCACGCGAACTTAAACTCAGAATACTCGACTCTACAAAGATTACCGACAAGTCGAAACCGGTTATACAAATTATTAATCTTGTTATTCCTTCCGTTTTGATTATCCTTGGAGGTGTCCTTTATAGTCTCCTTAGAAAAAGAAAATATACAAAGTGATGAAAAGAAACACGAAAATAATACTCTTTATTGTAGCCGCAGTTTTATTGGCATGCGTCGCAATAATAGTGGTTAAGAACAATAAGGCCCGCAATAACGATAAGATTTTTTCTATCGAAAATGTCGATGAAATAACAAAAGTCTTTATGGCTGATAAGAAGAACCAAAGCGTTGTAATGGTTAAAGCCGGCACTCAATGGATTATAAATGGGAAATGCTATGCCTCTGATAATATGGTTAGAGATATGCTCCTTATAGTCAAAAGAATGAAGGTCAGAGAACCGGTGTCCAAAGCTTCTTTTAACAACGTCATCTCTATGCTGGCTACTTCTTCCGTTAAGGTGGAGTTCTATAAACAGGGACATAAGATAGATTTTTGGGGGTTAAAACTATTCCCGTGTGAGAAGTTGGTGAAAGCCTTTTATGTCGGCACTAACACAAAAGATAATCTGGGGACCTTTATGATAAATGAAGGAGCGACACGTCCTTATGTGGTGTATATACCTGGTTACCGCGGATTTTTATCCCCGTATTTTACCGCCGATATAAATAAATGGCGCGCTCATACTGTGTTTAATTGCAGGATCCCTCAGATAGATTCATTCGAGTATTTAGATAATGAGTTTCCTGAAGAGTCTTATAAGATTTTAAATCCGGATTCACGTAACTTTATACTTGAAACTTTCTCCGGCGAACAGATCCCTTATGACACTGTTAGAATGGTGGACCTCCTCAGCTCATTCTCCGATTTAAGATATGAATATGTTATTGATGACACTTCTACAAGGGCACAGGTCGACTCTGTATGTAGAACTACGCCGGCTCATGTGCTGACACTTATCGATAAGACCGGTAAAACGACGGTTGTTAGAACACATAGAATTCCTCTCGATGAGATAGATCCTGCGAGAACTGATGAGGAATGGTATGATAAAGACAGATTTTATGCCTGGATAACTGTCCCCTCACCAGTCAAAAACGAAGACGAAACTGTGGTATATGATGATAGCTTTGTGGTGATGCAGTATTTCTCTGCCGATGCCGTATTGCGTAAGTTGAGTAAACTGCGTTACGACCACGAGTGATAACTATTTCTTGGACGGGAAGAAACGGCGGTATCCTATTAATAGCCATGCGACACCAACGGTGATGGCAGAATCGGCGATGTTAAAAACAGGGCGGAAAAACTCAAAATACTGACCTCCTCTTAAGGGTACCCAGTCGGGTAACATGCCTTTTATTATCGGACAATAAAACATGTCGACCACCTTGCCTTGAAGAAATGGCGCATAGCCGCCCCCTTCAGGGAAGAGAACTGCCGGCTCAAATGAATTGCTCGCGCTGAAGATCATCCCATAAAAAAGTGAATCAATGATATTCCCTATGGCACCTGCTACTATTAATGATAGACAGATGACCAGACCAATGCGCGTGTTTTTACGTTTCGACAACTTGAAAAGTAAAATCATGATTATTACTACGGCAACAACCCTTATCAGAGTGAGGATGATTTTTCCCCATATCTCTCCAAATTGCATGCCGAAAGCCATGCCATTGTTTTCAATAAAAAATAGTTGAATGCGGTCGCCAATAATATTTATACTTTGGTATAAGTGCATATTAAGCTTGACCCAAAACTTCAAAATCTGGTCGGCTAAAACGACTAGTATGATTATCAGGAAAGATGTCTTCTTCAAAATTACCGGTTATTTTTTATTGGAAAGTTTGTTTTTAGCTTCGATACTTAAAGTGGCATGAGGAACGCTCATAAGACGTTCTTTAGGAATAAGCTTCCCCGTTTCGCGGCATACACCGTAGGTGCCGTTTTCGATTCTTACAAGAGCTAACTCCAAAGAGTCTATGAATTTTTGCTGGCGTAGTGCTAAACGGCCGTTTTCTTCTTTTGAGAGAACTGTCTGCCCTTCTTCTAATACCTTAAAAGTAGGGGAGGTATCTGCCGTGTCGTTGTCGCTGGTGCCAGTAAGAGCTTCTTTTAACAACTCAAGATCTTTTCTGGCTTTCGCTAATTTTTCCTCAATAACAACTCTGAATTCTTCGAGTTCTTCTTTTGAGTAACGTTTTTGTTCGGTTGCTTCCATGTTTCTTCCTCCTTATATTTTATCTGTTGCGATATTGATAATTAGGTCGTTGGTTAAATCTATCTCCATTTTTTCCATGTCCTCAATATGATTTACCAACTTTAATTCCCCAATTAAAGTTTCAGAACAAATGTAAGAATAATATTTATTAATTACAAGACTTATCATGTCGGTTTTTTCAACAAGGAGTAAAATCTTGTCGGAGACATTATATCCCTTGTCTTTCCTGATGTTTTGAATCCTGTTGACTAACTCTCTGGCATAACCTTCAAGTAATAAATCTTCTGTTATGTTAATATCTAAGGCTACTGTCAGACTGCCTTCGCTCTGTACAACCCATCCGGGGATATCTTCTGTAGAGATAATTACATCTTCTTTTCTAATATTAATTTCATCGGAGCCTGTATTTATCAAAACTTCTCTCCCACCGTCGAGGGTGTTGATATCTTCTTGTGATAACTGTGCAATAGCGGCAGCAATATTCTTCATGTTCTTCCCGTATTTGGGTCCTAAAACCTTAAAGTCGGGCTTGATATTCTTTGTGAGTATGCTGTTACCTTTGAGATATTCTATTTCTTTGACGTTGACTTCAGCGAGAATCAGATCTTTTACTTTGTCGATTTGCTCAATGAAATCATCGGACATAGCCGGTATCATTATCTTGCTTAAAGGCTGACGGACTCTGTTGTTCGTACGCTTTCTCAAAGCCAGCACCATAGAAGAAATGGTCTGTGCCATTTCCATACGTTCTTCCAGTTTGCTGTCGATAAAAGAATCGTCGGCAACAGGGAAGTCGGTGAGGTGTACACTTGCAGCCTTCTCAATCTTAGATACACCATTGAGGTCCCTGAATAAGGAATCGCTGTAGAAAGGAGCAATAGGACACATTAACTTGGCTATTGTGACCAGACAGGTGTATAAGGTCTGGTAAGCTGAAATTTTATCTTCGTTGTAGTCGCCTTTCCAAAATCTTCTCCTGCATAGACGGACATACCAGTTGGATAAATAGTCGTTGACAAAACTCTGAATAGCCCTCCCGGCTTTTGTGGGCTCATAATCGTTGTAGCTGTCGTCTACTAATTTAATGAGAGAATTCAACTCCGAAAGAATCCATCTGTCAATTTCAGGACGGGATTTAAACTCTATGTCAGGTTCGCTATATGTGAAATTGTCAATGTTGGCATATAATGCAAAGAATGAATAGGTGTTGTAAAGCGTACCGAAAAACTTGCGCTGGACCTCGGCGATACCGTCGACGTCAAATTTTAGATTATCCCACGGCTGGGCATTGGTTATCATGTACCAACGGGTGGCGTCCGGACTGTATTTCTTTATTGTCTCAAAAGGATCTACGGCGTTTCCGTAACGTTTCGACATCTTGTTGCCGTTTTTGTCGAGGACAAGTCCGTTGGAGACACAAGTCTTGTATGATACTGAGTCAAAACACATAGCTGCGATGGCATGAAGCGTGTAGAACCATCCGCGGGTCTGGTCTACACCCTCAGCAATAAAATCCGCGGGGAAAGCTCCTTTTAAAGGATTATTGTCGGTGCCGAGAGGCGCTTTCTCAAACGGATAGTGATACTGTGCAAAAGGCATTGCACCGGAATCAAACCAAACGTCAATGAGATCGCTCTCACGTGTCATCGGCTTGCCCGAAGTTGACACGAGAATAATATCGTCTACATAAGGCCTGTGCAAATCGACCTTTTCATAATTCTCTTTTGAAAAATCGCCCGGGACGAAATCCTTATAGGGATTGTCTTTCATGAAACCGGCTTGAATAGACTTCTCTATCTCTTTACATAGTTGCGCTATTGATGAAATACATATCCTTTCTTTGCTGTCTTCTGTGCTCCATATAGGAAGTGGAGTGCCCCAGAATCTGGAACGACTTAAATTCCAGTCCTGCAAATTCTCTAACCAGTTGCCGAAACGACCGCTACCGGTAGATGCCGGCTTCCAGTTGATGGTCGAATTCAACTCAATCATCCTGTCTTTTACTGCTGTCGCTTTGATAAACCAAGAGTCAAGCGGATAATATAATACCGGTTTGTCTGTCCTCCAACAATGCGGATAGTTGTGAACGTGCTTTTCTATTTTGAACGCCTTTTTCTGATATTTCAGCATAACGCAGATGTCAATATCAAGAGTGGTGTCTTTAT
>JAQVPY010000119.1 GCA_028701815.1 Bacteroidales bacterium
GGAAGGGCAGCACTTGAAGCATTGGAAGCAAAGGATCCATGCCCCACATTTCGCCAGAGGGAGAAATAAACATCATCACCATCCCCAACACGGCACCGATGCCGATAAATAAGGTCCAAAAAATCAAGAAAAGGCGTAAGAATTTCATGGCATCATCAATAATAACAAACAAAAGTAGTAATTTTTGAGGCAACGAAAGAATGATTTAAAAAGTTTTTTAACAAAATTTTGAAAAACAAAAATTAATACTTAACTTTGAAGCGAAATTTCTTTTAAAGAACGTAAAAACAGCACATTATGAAAACACTTGATTTTATTTTGATTTGCGGATTACTGCCTATTTTTAGTTGTATTTCCTGCTCACAAGATTCTTCCAACGGGCAGAATTTTGACAATTCGGTAGTTGCAGAAGTTAATCTAAGTCAGTACCTTGGCACATGGTATGAGATTGCGCGTTATGATCATCGTTTTGAGCGCAACATGCAAGGCGTCAAAGCCGAATATTCGATGCGGGACGACGGGTTAATAAAAGTATTAAATTCCGGATATATCGGAAGTCTCAGCGGTGAATACAAAGAAACCGAAGGCAAAGCACGCATTCCCGATCTCAATGTTCCGGCTAAGTTAGAGGTCGCTTTTTTTTGGAATTTTTGGGGCGACTATTACATCATGGAATTAGCCGACGACTACAGTTACGCGTTAGTGGGCAGCTCCAAGGACAAATACCTGTGGATATTAAGTCGCACTCCTGTAATGGAGCAATCGGACATCGACTATCTTCTTCAGCGTATTCGCGAGAGGGGGTACAATGCGAATGACCTCATCTGGGTCAGACAGAAACAGTAATATATAATCTCATATAAGGATTTCTTTTCCACGTTGCGACATGGGGGACCAAACGTTTGGTCTGCGCCAACACGAATGTATTAGTATGTTATTTTGGGGATTTTATTCGTGATTGATGGGGGTAATACCTGAAAAACTTGTATTAATACATGAAGTGTAAATCACTCCCCTTCCTCCAGCCAAAATACCTCATCTACAGGTCTTTCGAAATAACGGGAAATTTTTAATGCCAACACGGTGGATGGCACATATTTTCCTGATTCAATTGCGTTGATGGTCTGGCGGCTGACTCCGACAATTTCTGCGAGCTCCTGCTGGGTGATCTTCTTCCTCGCACGCTCTACCCGTATATCGTTATTCATCTTTATTCCTCCTGAATCTATTAAGCTCATAATGAAACTTCACAATGAAAATGACATATATTAAAAACACGTAGATGAACGTAAAATACAGGAATGCAAATTCATAGAAGAACAGGATACCGAATATCAATATTAATGAGCTGACTACTAACGACCATACTAACGATTGCATCCTGACGCTCTTTATCATCTCGTCTTCATTCTTTTCCATGGAAAAACAAATGAACATAAACGAGATAATAAGTCCTATCATGGATATTTCATCTAAAATACCACCGCCTGTATAAACTGTAAACCACTCAACATGTCCAAGCCCCTGACTCGCAACGGCAAAAGAAGGACACGAAAGCTGATCTACTCCGTCAAAGAACAGACAGTAAAGGGATCCTAATAAAAATGGGACCAACATGATAAAGCCGATAATCTTAAAACGATGCGGCAACAGATAATTTTGTTTCATGACTTGTTGAATTTAAATTTTTCTGCAAATGTAAAATTATTTTTCCTTTTTATCAAGTTTATTTTACTTTTTTTTTAACTTAGCAACCGGTTCGAAAAATGGGCAGTATTATAATTTTACCCCCCCCAATGACTTATCTCGAGATGTAACATGCTACTATTGAACAATATCCGTGATTACATCCAAAAGGGACAGACACAGGTTTGCAGTTACAATCAAAAGTAAACAGCATCCGTATCACGGTGTATTGCATTGCCATATTTTATAATATTACTATTATTTACATCAAATATCATCACGCTGTCGGCACCGGAAAATTGCTTGGCATAAATGGTTTCAATTTTTATCTTTACATTATCCATTAACCGTTTTGTGTTATTCATTTCATATACCGAGAACTGCAAACGAAGAGCCCTTTTATTACCTGTTTCGGTAATCATTTGAACCGGGGTACAAATTGTACCCCGGTTCAAATTCAAGGACTCATCACGCTTTCTCATTTTTTTGAGATAATCGGTGGCATTTGTTAAATCTGTCAATGCCTCAACAATAGCCTTTCATCTCCTCTCACGAGAATACGGGCATCTAATCCCGATGCACTGCTTATTGCGATAGCTGAAGGTGCAGCGGATTTCTTCGGGTAATTTCATCTGTACTCATAGGTTCTCAGCGCAGAATTTTACGACTGTTTTGATATCTGTATAAGTGTTGCGTTTGCAGCAGCGGGGACCGCCTATAATGCCAATGTTGTGTAAAGTAGAGATGCGAAATTTTGCGTCTCTTTTTCCAAAATCAAGAACGCCTTTGCAATCAGATAACCGTCTGCGATAGCATGATTCATGCGGATAGTAACCGGCATCATCAGACGTCCGTTTTCTTCGCGATATTTGCCCCAGTTGATAATCGGCTGAAAATACAGATATCCGTCAGGGAGTTCCACATTCAGGGAGTCGTATGAAATCCATGGTATATACGAAGCATCAAACCAGTTGAGGTGATTTTCCATGTCTATTTTATACTCTCGTGTTAATTTTGCGGCCTCAATATCGGCAACAGCGTTTTTATAAAATTTGTCGTAATCTTCAAAATATTCGGTATCAACCGGCGAACAAGTCTCGGTATCTTCATGGAAGATGTAGTGTGTCGGATTGATCTTGTCGAGACATATCAGCTCGTTGGTCTGCCAGAGGTAAGCCATGCGATAATCTTCACGGGAATTCATCGTCTTGGCGAGAAGATACAGGAAGTTGACATAAAACTTGGTACCGGTCTTTTTTGACATAGCGACTAAATCCGTCACATCTATACGGTTTGTTATGGATACTGAACATTTGCAATCTTCGGAGAAATGGCGAAATACACCTTTGCGATAGTAATCGTCGAGGTTGATTTTTTTATATGTCGGGGTCATCGTTTAATACTATTTGAATATGTAAAGATAGCGATTTTTTAAACACTAACTACAAATTATTTATATTTTCTGTTTGAGAATATACTTTTTGGCCTGACACCACTTCAAATTTTGAACTTGCTCCAAAGCCACGCCAATTGTGTAAACTCTTCATAGAAAATCGCCTCCTTCGCAGAGAAAAACCACGTAGCAATCTGATAACCGTCAGACGTTTTTACTTCCAAACTCTTGTACATTAGCCCAAATTGTTCCGACATCCGAACATAAACCGTATCGGGCTTGATGGCAAATGAGGAAAAAGTAAGGAGTAAAAGTGAGAATGCAAATATGGTTTTTTTCAGAATTGTTGTTTTATATGCAAAATTTTAGGGGAGTTAGTAACGGTTTTGGGCTTGGCGTTCGGGCGGTTTGGCGGGACGTAGTCCTGTCAGCCGAGGTGAACGTTGGAGCGGGCATCTAAACTTGCATATTGCACTGTTCAGCACGACTGACTCCAACCCGCATCGTTGGCTGCAGATGTTTGTGCCACGCTACCTTTTTTGTCAATTTTTGATATATTTTGCATCTTTATATGTTCCTATTTTTTTTATTTTCCCTTGTTTAAGCATTTGAGAAACAACCATTTCTATAGTAGTTGCCGAAACATCTGGTAAAACATAATTAATTTCTCTTTTGCCGAGTGGCAGTATACTGTTCAGTATTGTTTGCTCAATTCGTTCTCGTTTTGAAACTTTTTTTGAATTGATTAGGGCAAATCGCTTGTCAAGTTCTTTATAACAAATGAGTAGTGTGAAAATAAAATTTTCGATAAACGGCAAATAGTCATTAGCGTTACTTTCCCAGTTCTCAGAAGATTTTCGCAACGATTCGTAGTAGGAATTTTTGTTTTTGTTAATCTGTTCTTCAAATGAAATATACTTTCCTGCGTCAAACCCTGCTTTGTATAACAATAGTAGAGAAAGCAACCTTGACATTCTTCCGTTTCCGTCAGAAAATGGGTGAATGCACAAAAAATCAAGAATGAAACACGGAATTAATAGCAATTTGTTTATTCCGCTATCGCTGTATGCATCCATAAATGCGAAAACAAGTTGTTGCATCGTCTGTTGTGTTTCAACGGCTTTTGTGGGTATAAACCGTACTTTCCGATTGCCATCTTGGTCTATTTCTAAAATCAAATTGTCGGAAGTTTTATAATTACCACCGCCTGTTTCGGTAAAGGAAAGCAAAACAAAATGAAGATTTAAGATACTTTGCTCATCAAGTGAGATAGTTGAAAAGCCGTTGTGAATAGCATTAAGCGCATCGCGATAACCAGCAATTTCCTGTTCATTATGATTGAGCGGTGCGGAAGAATTATTGACAATTTCTTCAATACGCTTGTCTGTTGTAATAATATTTTCAATGGCATTCGACCCTTTTACCGATTGAACTTTGGCTATGCTTTCCAATTTTGTAAAAATACTCTGAAAATCGCGTTTACGGATTTTGTCAAGTGCTTTCAGTTCGGCAATACTGTTGGTAACGCCAAGCAAATTGGCAGGTAATAGCGAGTCTTTCAAAAACGAATAATCAAATTTTCTCATCTGTCTTAATTTTTCTGCCTACAAAAGTATAAATAATATGCAGTATTTCAAAATATCAAACGAAGTTACTGCATATTTTATTGCGTAGATTATGCAGTATTGCTGCCTTTGCTTTATCATAAGATCGTATAATTAAGGTGTTCTCCACATCCCAAAATTGGGGTTCTTCTTCAAAATTTCAATAATAATTAGCTATCAATATTTTTTTCTGCTCTTACGCCTTTCCAAGTTTTGCTTCGTCTTTGTAAAAGTATGTCAAATACCGCTTTACACATTGTCGTTCCACACTTGCAGCCTGCGTGTTGGCGGCTTTATGAAGGCGGGGGCACACAAATGTTCGGGCGAGTGCTGCACTTGCAAATTTGCACAAATGTTTCTGCGGGCATACACCCCCGCTTTCATAAAACCACTTCGTTAGGCGTTCGGCATTTTTCATTTATTTTCAACATTATTATTTTTTTCTACATTTTGTCTTATTCGTTCCATTTCAAGATTTAAGATTAAAAATCTTTTGGAATAGAAAAAAATATTAATTTTGTTGCGCCTATGCTTATAATGTCGTTTGTTTTTAGTTCTTTTCCGTTTAATTGGAATCCGAAAACATCGCTATATATTATAGCATGAACAGAATCTACATCAGTACCGTAATAGTCAATGTGAATATCATCATATATTTTATCAGGGCTATCATTTGCATATTCATAATCGTCTATTGCTTTTGGTGAACATATATTGTTTATCCCTTCGTAAATATAAAATAATTCACCGGCATTTGGTGCGTCATAAGTAAATAAAAGCCCTACTATTTTTCGTTTTTGTATTTTTGTATATTCTTCTGTAATCATACTATATATTGTTAATTTTAACACTTCTTTGTCAATCAAATTATCTTTTTCCAATTTTTTTTGTTATTGTCTCGCTATGTCCCTCGCTGACGCCTAACGTTTTATTTACGCACGTAAATATACATCATTCGTAAATGCAAATCTTATATATTGCGTAATATGAACTACAAAGGTAAAAACAAAAAATATTGAAAACAAATGGTTTACAAATTCTTTTATGGAAAACTTTTTTCGTTTACCACATTATATCCCTTTGCAATCATATAAGCCGTTTCTAAAATTTGAAGTAATGGATATTGATAATTTACTTTCGACATTTGAGCAACGCTTACGGCTGCAACGTTACAGCGAGGCTTCTATACGCAACTACAAAAGTGCAGTAGGCTTTTTCTTGCAACTTGCATCAAAAAAAATACAACCGAAATCTATACGCATATTGCCGATATATCCAAATCTGCTATCAAAAGTCCGTTAGACTTGATTTAACGCGGAAATGCCTTGAATGAAAGATTGTTAGTTGCGGAAATTGACAAAGGTAAACAAATTTTTACGGCATCCACTCCACAATGCCGTTCGGCTGGTGGGTTTTGTGCCATTCGGTAAATTCGGCGTAAGTGCGCACGCCATCGCGAATGACGGCTTGGTAAACCTCCACGCCCATCACGCGTTCGCTGTCGGGAACTTCGTTTTTTATGGTCAGAATGGCAATTTTTTGTTCGGGTGTGAGCACGGCAGAAATGCGATCTGCCATACGTTCAAAATAACCGGCGTAGGGCGAATCGTTGAGAATGTGAATCATATCCAGCTGCCACACGCGATCGTCCATGTCGTGGTACCACAAATGCCATTCGAGACATTTTTCATCCGTGTCTATCAGATTTTTGTACGAAACATCCTTTATTCGGTTATTTGTTGCAAAAGCAGTAATTGCGGCAAAACTGTCGGCAACGGAAAACGGCTCGGAATAGATGTGAAAATCTATGTCCAAATATCTCATCATCAGTCTCATACGCGCAGAGCCGACCAAATTGGCTTTAGCTCCGAACTTTTGCCACGCTTCAACAATCTGCAACTCGTCGATAATTTCTTTGGCGCGTTGGAAGTTGCGGTCGGAGCGTTGTAATAAGTTGGTCTGATTGATATTTTTCCATTCTTCTTTTGTCAAGCACGTAATATGTTCGGTTCTGGTGTCATTCATCAACTTCCATTCAATATTTTTAAGTGTATATTGATAGCGAAAACCGCATTTTTCCTGCACGCGTTTGGATTTGGTGTTGCCATCAAAATAGCCGCACCATAGTTTTTCCATACTGAGCGTTTCAAAGGCGTATTGTTGCAGACAGCGTACCGCTTCCGGAATCAACCCGTACCCCCAGAATGGCACGCCTATCCAATATCCGACTTCGGCTTCGTTGTTGGTGAGGTTGGCGATGTTGCTTTGTCTACCAAACATCAGTCCGATGTTGCCGATAGCTCGATTGTCCGTTTTCAGGCACACGGCAAACGTTTCCGGCACGGCAAGC
>JAQVPY010000120.1 GCA_028701815.1 Bacteroidales bacterium
AACAAAACCGATTATCATCGCCAGCCACCCCTGAATATGAACAGGTAGCAAAAGCAGAAAGACAAGATACAAATAGGGATTAAAATAGCCGAACAACCTTATGTTATTCAATAATACTATCTGTATCGCCATTAATACAAGGAACCTGATAATATGCATAAATGGTTTGCTACTCATGGAACTGCATTTTTAATGAATCTAACTCGGTTTTATACATGTTTTCTACGGCATAAACCTTATTAACCTTCCTATAATCCTCAATAAAAGTGATCTCAATAGAATAAAAGCCCGTGCCCTCCTTTACGGAAAAATCGCTGATAACACCTACCGGAATACCTTCAGGGTACCTTTGTGAACGACCACTGGTAACAATAGTATCATTCAGCTTAATCTTGGAATGTACCGGTATCTCTTCAATAACACCTTTTCTATAGTCATATCCTTCCCATTTGACCACCCCATATTCATTCTCATTTTTCAACTTGACACTAATCTTTGTCCTCTGATGAAGCACCGGTAACACTGACGAATACTTCTCGCCGGCGTTAACAACAACACCGACAATGCTGGTAGAAGAAATTACGCCCATCTCTTCTAAAATACCGTCATCAGTACCTTTATCAATAATCATATAATTATTACGCTTGTTCACTGTGTTGTAGATGATATTGGCAGGAATATGCCTATACACATGCACGGGAATGGAGTCGCAATCGTCCCGTAACGAAGCATTGAGCTCATCTCTAAGCATGGCATTTTCTTCCATAAGCATATCGTTTGCTGAACGAAGCTTAAAAAAACCAGTGATATTCGACGTAAATTTATATAATCCTCCTTCAATAGAAGACACTGTCTTCCCTGACACGAAACGCTGATAATCGTTGGAACTTAATACAAGCCATATCGATATTGCTTCGAGCAGCAGAAAAATAATAATAAAATTATGCTTCAATAAGAAACGAAAAAATGACAGCATAATTTTCAGACTGTTTATTTAATCAAGAAAGTAAATTTGTCGAAATTCTTAAGCGCTATTCCTGTACCTCGGGCTACAGCTCTCAAAGGATCTTCCGCGACGTGTACCGGCAGCTTAGTCATCCTGCTTATACGTTTATCCAAGCCCTTAAGTAAAGACCCGCCTCCCGCAAGATAAATACCTGTACGATAGATATCGGCTGACAGCTCCGGTGGAGTTTTTTCAAGAGCATTAAGGATAGCCGTCTCAATTTTAGAGATTGATTTATCAAGAGCTCCCGCAATTTCCACATAGTTGACCTTAATTGCTTTTGGAATTCCTGAAAGAAGATCTCTTCCGTGAACCTCATAATCTTCAGGAATCACATCGAGATCGGTAATTGCAGCACCCACTTCGATTTTTATTCTCTCAGCAGTTCTCTCACCGATACTAATCTTATGTTCAACACGCATATACTCAACGATATCCGAATTTAAATCGTCACCAGCCGTACGAATTGACGTATTGTTGGCAATACCGCCAAGAACGATTACTGCAATCTCTGAAGTACCACCACCTATATCAACAATCATATTTCCGGTAGGTTCAAGAACATCTATACCGATACCGATAGCAGCAGCCATAGGCTCATGAATCAATTTAACCTCACGGGCACCTGCCTGTTCGGCAGAATCTTTAACAGCCCTCTCTTCAACATCGGTAATACCCGAAGGAATACAAATGACCATTTTTAATGCCGGTGAAAAAATCCCTTTTTTGATGTTCAACATCTTTATGAACTCTCGTATCATGTGTTCCGCAGAATTAAAATCCGCAATAACACCATCCCTTAGAGGACGTATTGTCTTTATATTTTCATGGGTTTTACCATGCATCATCATAGCCCTCTTACCGACTGCAAGGATTTTCCCCGTACTCTGTTCGATAGCGACTATCGAAGGCTCGTCTACAACGACCCTGTCGTTATATATGATGATTGTATTGGCTGTTCCCAAGTCTATAGCAATCTCTTTTGTGAAAAAATTAAAAGATCCCATATTTATATTTTTAATTGTTTTATTAATGTTTGAAATGACGATGGCCGGTAAAGACCATCTTCATATTATGTTTATTACAAAATTCTATGCTATCGTTATCTCTTATTGACCCGCCCGGCTCAATAACAGCTGTGATGCCCTCATTTAACGCCATCTCCACACAATCTGCAAATGGGAAGAAAGCATCTGAAGCCATTACAGCCCCGTTCAAATCAAAACCGAAAGCCTTTGCCTTCTCTATCGCTTGTCTTAAAGCATCAACCCTTGAGGTCTGTCCGGTTCCACTTCCCAATAGCTGACCCCCTCTTGCTATCACAATTGCATTGGATTTTGTATGCTTTACTAGGATGTTGGCAAAAATGAGATCGGCAACCTCTTCCTTGGAAGGACGTTCAACTGTCGGATAAGTAAAATTCTCTTCTCTGTCAGTAAAAGTATCCGTATCTTGCTCCAAAACCCCATTTAAAATTGTCTTATAGGAGACCTCTCCGAAATCATATTTGTTTTTTTGCAGAATAATTCTGTTCTTCTTCGTCTCTAATATTTTTAACGCCTCCTCCGAATAATCGTTGGCGAGAATAATCTCAAAGAATATTTTGTTCACTTCTTGTGCCAATTCAACCGTATCTATGGAACCGTTGAAGAAAATAACTCCACCGTAAGCAGATACCGGATCACAGGCAAGAGCATCTATCCAAGCCTGTTTATAATTATCACGGACCGCCAGACCGCAAGCATTAGTATGCTTAATGATAGCTACCGCAGGTTCCGTAAATTCATTGATTAAGCGGATTCCCGAATCAAGATCAACAAGATTATTATACGACAACTCCTTGCCGTGCAATTGCGTGAATACTTCGGAGAGATTTCCTAAGAAAGTGGCAGATTGATGGGGGTTCTCTCCATAACGTAAGACATTTTTAGTCCTTCCGGCAAAATAATCGTTAATAGCTGCATCATAATGTGAACTGACTGCAAAAGCATTCTTTGCCATTTCTCTACGATATGCCTCCGTCGTCTTACAGTCATTTACCATCAACTCTTCAACCAAAGAAGACATCTGACCTATCTCTGACACAATCACTACATCATCATGATTTTTTGCCGCAGCCCTTATCAGTGATATGCCGCCGATATCAATTTTTTCAATGATATCATCCTCCGAAGCACCTGAAGCTACAGTCTTTTCAAACGGATAAAGATCTACAACAACGAGATCTATCGCAGGAATATCGTATTCCACAACATCTTTAATATCCGCCTTGAAGTTTCTTCTACTTAAAATGCCACCAAAAACTTTAGGGTGCAACGTCTTTACTCTCCCTCCCAAAATAGAAGGATAGCCGGTAAGGTCCTCGACCTTCACAAGAGAAGATTTATACCCCTTCTCCAAAATATATTTATATGTTCCACCGGTGGTTAAAATTTCCACTCCATGGCTGTCAAGTATTTTTAATAATTCATCTATCCCTTCTTTATTGAAAATAGAGATAAGGGCTCTTTTTATATCTCTCATAAAAAAACGTTATCTAATTGTATCTTAGATTAAAAACAAACCGAACACATCTTTCGATTCTAAAGTGCAATGTTATGCAAAAAAACGGGATTTTTCAATATATTTGGAAATTTTTTTTTGTAATCTTTGATTTTTCCAAAAAAAACATATAACTTTACACGCTATTAAAATTAAAAGAGTATGGTCAAGTTTTGGAATCCGAAAGAAGATGGTGACCCAAAAATCACTGGCGAGTTAGCAAGTCAACTCAACATTGACTATACATTAGCTAATCTATTAGTACAGAGAGGCATTACTACCACAGACGAGGCTAAAAAATTTTTTAGACCCGACCTTAAAAACCTTTTCGATCCCTTCCTGATGAAAGACATGGACCGTGCGGTAGAAAGGCTCAACATCGCCATAAAAAAACAAGAAAAGATATTGGTCTACGGGGATTATGATGTCGATGGCACAACCGCCGTTTCATTAACCTATTCGTTTTTTAAAGAATATAACCCTAATATCGACTTTTATATCCCTGACAGATATGCAGAAGGATATGGCGTTTCTATAGAAAGTATCGATTATGCTGCAGCAAACGGGTTCACTTTGATCATTGCTCTCGACTGTGGAATAAAGGCCAACGACAAAGTAAAGTATGCTTCTTCAAAAAATATTGATTTTATCATCGGTGACCATCATAGACCCGACGAAGCCCTCCCGGAAGCTTATGCCGTTCTCGACCCTAAAAGGAGCGACTGCAACTACCCCTATAAAGAGCTGTCTGGGTGCGGAGTAGCCTTTAAATTAGCCCAGGCATACTCTAAAAAGAATAAAATCCCTTACGATAAACTTTTTAATTTCCTCGATCTCGCCGTAATCAGCATCGCTTCTGATATAGTTCCTATAACCGGCGAAAACAGAATCATCGCCTATTTCGGGTTGCGCCTCCTTAACTCTAAACCGCGTCCAGGCGTAGAAGCCATCCTCGCCTGCGCTAAAGTCACACGACGTACAAAACAGACTTTCACCCATAATAAGAGCATCTTCTCTAAAGAGCTGACAATAAACGACCTCGTCTTTACTATCGGCCCACGTATTAATGCCGCCGGAAGACTCGAAAACGGAAAGACATCTGTGGAACTTCTTAATGCTCAAACCATTGAAGAAGCAAAAGTGATAGCTGAAAAAATCAATGATATCAATAACGAACGTAGAACTTTAGATAATACGGCTACACAAAAAGCTATCGAAGATATCGAAAAAGACCCATCAACATTTTCAAAGAAAACAACCTTAGTATATAATCCCGAATGGTATAAAGGTGTCGTAGGTATCGTCGCTTCACGCCTGACAGAAAAATACTACCGACCTACTATCGTATTTACAAAATCTAATGACCTCATCACCGGTTCCGCCCGCTCAATAAAAAACTTCGACATCTATGACGCTATCGAAGCTTGTAGCGAATATCTCGAACACTTCGGAGGTCATACCTACGCCGCAGGACTCTCCCTGAAAGAAGAAAACCTCCAGGATTTTATGGATAAATTCGAAAAAATAGTCTCCGATAGTATCGACGACCAAATGTTGATACCGGAAATCGACTATGATACCGACCTCGAACTTTCCGAAATCACATCGAAATTCTATAAAATGCTGAAGAATTTTGCTCCTTTCGGCCCCGGAAACCAGTCGCCGGTGTTTAGAACTACCGGCATAGTAGATACGGGCTTAGCTAAATTAGTCGGGAAAAACCATATTAAACTTACAGTTGTAAAACCTAATAACCCTAACGGCGCTATCTCCGCTATAGCCTTCCAATTGGGAGAATACTACGACCAAATTGCAGGCGGATTGCCGTTTAATATTATCTATACTATCGAAGAAAATGAATGGAATAATAATATTTCACTTCAACTTAACATAAAAGATATTAAGATACTTGAATAATCCCGATTTGGAATACTATTATAAGAGAATTCAGGACAATCACATTTCTTCTTTGACACCTTCCGCCGCTGTGACGGATATGTGGACCTGGAACACGACATTATTAAACAAGCTGTTATCACTAAAGCAACTATTATTAATCCCCTTGAACTCTTTTTTGATGACATACTAAATTTTTCTATATTAACGTTTTTTGATTAAAAATATTATTTATGAACTGGATAGACATCGTTATTGCAGTATTTTGCCTCATTGGCCTGATAGGCGGCATTAAAGACGGATTTATTAAAAGTGTTTCAAAACTTATTGCCCTCGCGGTTGGAATCTGGGCAGCAATACGATTTTCTGACTTTGTCACAAAGTTCTTCATGACAAAATTTCCCAAACTGCAAGAGGCTGCCTCCCAAATCCCTTCTCAAGTTATTAATATTATCGCCTTTATACTGGTGTTTGTTGTAGTAATTTTAGTGATAAACCTCATCGGTAAAATGCTCGACAAAGTTTCAGAAATGGCCGCACTTAAAGGTGTCAACAAATTATTGGGCGCTATCTTCGGCATTCTGAAATGGACACTCATATTCAGTCTCCTTATTTATGTACTTAACATCTTTAACCTCGCTAATATAATAATCCCTGAAAAAACGCGCAACGAGTCATTTCTTTATGAGCATGTCGAGAAAATTGTCCCAAAAATCAGCGATATGTTCGTAAATAAAAAAACTCACGCCCCAACAGAAGATGTCGAGGCGTGAGCCTTTTATAATTATTATTCAGAAATCTAACGGCTGACGACGAATTTTGTCTTCGTCACTCTTTCATTCGTGATTACATCTACAGAATAAATACCTGTCGCATAATTAGAAGTGTTGACCTGAATAAGATCTTTACCCTTCTTAACCTCAACAAGCTGTCCCGCAGCATTATAAATACGAGCTGAAATAGAACCTTCCGATTCAATGAACAACATTGAATTTACCGGATTTGGATAGACCATAATGTCGCTTTCACCGCTTCCTATACCGGAATAATCTACAGAACCTTCAACTGCCAAAGACTCATTGACAGCATAAACTGCAGTTACACCATAAATCAACGTTGAAGATTTTCCTTCAGGAACTTCATCAACATAAGAAGTGGCAGTAATTCCATCTACCAGCAATGTGCCATTTTTGTATATAGAATAAGCATCCGGGAGTGCAACTACAGGATCCGGCGCATCCCATGTTATCTCAACAGTATTGTTAATAGCATTGAGAACAAGATTGACAGGAGGATAATAGTATTCGATAGCTTGACAAACCTGCCCGGAGACAGCGTCGCCATAAACGGATTCGACACAATAGTTGTTAGC
This sequence comes from Bacteroidales bacterium, assembly GCA_028701815.1. Classification (GTDB taxonomy): domain Bacteria; phylum Bacteroidota; class Bacteroidia; order Bacteroidales; family BM520; genus RGIG7150. The sequence goes on from JAQVPY010000120.1 coordinate 6,816, forward strand.
ACCGTTAACCATAGCTGCATCGGTATATGTTAACTCGGCTACAGTAGCTAATAATACATCATTATTATATATATTATATCCTGTAGGTTCACTTGTTAAAGTCAAATCAGGTGCTTCCCACGTAAGAACAACTGTG
>JAQVPY010000121.1 GCA_028701815.1 Bacteroidales bacterium
ATTTGTTGTAAAAAGAGGGCTGTATGCTCCACCGTGACAGTGGAAACAGTCGCCGCCGCTCTCCGTAGTAAACAATTCATAGCCCCACAACTCCTGTTCGCTAAGAGTTTCTTCTCCCCTCAGATACCTGTCGAACTTCGTATTATAAGACACTATAGAACGGATAAACTGTGCAATAGCCTTACCCATTCTTTCCACGGTGACATCTTCTGTACCGAAAGCGGCCTTAAAAAGTGGCGGATAGATATCTATGGAAGCGATAAGGTTCTTGACAGTCGTGGTGTCGCCGTTCATCTCATAAACAGCAGATATTCCCATCCATACGAGATCCTCAAGGCGTTGTTTGTTATACGCAGCATTAGTTTCATGAATGCTCCCGTTCCAAAGGAAGCCGTTAAAATTAAAGACGAGGTTTACCAAAGCCATAGGCACATGCGTTGTAGGGATGCCGGTGAGACCGTGAGTAAAACCTCCGGGAAACTGCTCGTTATCGATTCCCACGTCGAAATTACTCTGCTGACGGTGGCATGAAGCGCAGCACATCAGGGAGTCCTGATGGGTTCTTCCCGAGAGTCTTCCGTCATAAAAGAGATAACGTCCGAGTTTAACCCCTTCTTCCGTCATAGGGTTATCCTCAGGGATATTAAATTTGTCGGGGAAATATGCAGGCAGATCAAATATATAAGGCGTAGTCTCATGTTCCGGTTCTTTCTTCGGTTCGCAAGAAACTAAGAAGAGCAGCAACGGCAAGAAGAATATACACACAAAGTATTTTGCTGTTGCCGTCTTTTTCATCACAACAAATTATTGTACTTCCTCCATGGTGAACACATCAGCGCCGTTTTGTTGTGCCATCACCTGAATACCTTGATTTTCCATGATAGCGATACCGATATAATTCGAGAAATCGATAACGTTAGGAGTATCGAACCATTTATTAATATTCACAATAATATTAAACACATTATCTTTGCCTTCAACGACTTCAAAAGCCTCTGAGAAATTCACCTCAAAGTCATAGTCGACAAAGGTAACGGGGGTATTAGAGCCGTCTTCACCATATACAGGGCAGCGCCCGAGGTGAAAATTAAGCGGGAGAAAATTATCCGACGCCTTATCGTACCATTTGCAGTTCAATTTCATATAGTGATACCCGCCACCCAGGGCTTCGGGCCAGAACATATCACTCTCCGGAGCATTTTTAAACAGTCTCGAATTATTCATCTCGTTATTCAATCCAAAAGTAAAGCCTATTCCTTTATAAACTCCGCCATCATATTTCACCGGCAAAGTCCATGAAAGTGTTGAATTATCGGCAAAATCCAAATAATGGATAAATTCGGCTGTATTGAACACCTGCTCACTTTGATCGGAGTGGATAAATTTAACTCGGGACAGGAAGAGTTGTATATCTTCTATCATATATTTATTTCCCGCGGCGTTTTCATATTTTAGTTCATTGAGGGTGACAGGAACGCTGTCGACAACGAAGGAAAAATTAAATGTTATTTTTCCGAAAGAGAGGTCTTCCGGCTCATTGCATCCTGAGAGCAGTATTCCAAACACCGCAATCAACAAGATAAAACCACATTTTTTCATATTTATCGCTATTAAATAAATTATTGAGTCAGCATTAAATCATATTTGTCCACTATATTTTTATACTTTTCCATCAAGGAGTCCGGCACCGGTTGTACAGGCGGGGCTTCCATTTTGAGGGGGTTGATAGCAGAACCGTTTTTAAACACTCTGAAATCGAGATGCGGACCTGTTGAAGAGCCCGTACTTCCCACAAAGCCTATAACCTGACCCTGATTCACTCTGCTACCGGCAGCAATTCCTTTAGCAAATCCTTTTAAATGCATATAAAGAGTGGTATAAACGCTGTTATGTTTAATTTTTACATAGTTCCCGCCACCTTTTTTATCCCAGCCTTTTGCGACCACGACGCCGTCACCAATCGACTGCACGGGTGTACCGGAGGGGGCAGCATAGTCGACACCGAGATGAGGACGCACCTTCTTTGTGATAGGATGTCTGCGAGCATAGGAAAAGCCCGAACTGATTCTGGTATAGTTCAGCGGTGCCTTTAAGAACTGTCGTCTAAGACTTTGTCCGTTTTCATCATAATAGTCGCCTCTTTCTCCATCGTCGAAATAATAAGCTCTACATGTTTTGCCGCCATTTTCAAAGACGGAGGTCAATATTTTGCCAACGCCGACTTTGTCGCCGGCGACATAAACATCCTCATATATGACGTCGAAGCAATCCTCCGGCTGAATTCCGAAGAAGTCTATTGTCCATGCATAAACTTCCGACAGTTTCACTGCAAGCACGGGTTCCGCGCCACAGTCAATCATAGCATTCCACAAAGAAGATTCAATGGTGCCGGAGACTCTGTTGATAACAGTATCGGTAGGCAACACGCCGGTATAACAATAAACGCTGTCTTTAAACGCATAAACGGCGTAATCTGTTGGGGATATATCATAAACGAAATAGTCGATTTCAGGCACAGAGTCCTTAGTAAGAAGAACCCTATATGAAGCTCCTTCTTTCAATTTTCTAACGCTATATACATCTTTTGCGGCAATTTCAACATTATGTATTGTGGTCTGCGAGACCCCGTATTCGCTGAGAATATCTGACAACATCTCATTTTTCCTGATAACACTTTCGGAGATATCATAATCGTCGGCACAGATGCCGTAGAGCATAAGCGGTTCGGGCACGACCTCTTCTTCATAAAACGCATCCGCCTCGTGATCTTCTTCGCCCTTATCGGCTATAAAAACGAATATCAGAGTGAATATCAGTGCAATGACGACAACTGCTGCCACGCCTAACAAAATAAACTGTTGTTTTTTATTTAATTTCATAAAATGTATTATCAAAAAGTCAGTTTAATATTTTCCAAAGCCTGTCTGATGACGGCGCGGGGACAGCCGACGTTCATTCTGAAAAAGCCGTCATAACCATCTCCGAAATCGAGTCCGGAATTAATTCCCACCTTGGCCTCTTTAACCAGTTTCTCTTTCAATTCCTGATGAGAAAGTCCCGTTGCGTTAAAATCGAGCCATATCAGATAAGAAGCTTCAGGCATAACCGCCTTCAGCCATGGCAGTTGTTCTTTCAAGTAGTCTTTAACAAAATCGATATTCCCCTGCAGATAATCAAGCATTTGTAAGCGCCATTCCTCTCCATATTTAAAAGCCGCCTCGGCGCCTGTATAAGCAAAGATGTTTCCGTTAGCGATTTCAGTATTATCGAGGAAGCCGTAAAACTTATCTCGGATAGTTGCGTCGAAGATGCAGCTTGCAGAGCTTGAGAGTCCTGCTATACTAAATGTTTTACTGGGGGCTATAAAGGTGATAGAATTGTTGCGTGCAACTTCGGATACGGAAGCGAAGGAGACATGCTTAAATGCCGGCAGAGTGAGGTCTGCATGGATTTCATCAGATATAACGAGCACTCCGTGTCTATTACAAATCTCTGCAATCTTCCGCAGTTCTTCCGCAGTCCACACCGTCCCTCCCGGATTATGAGGATTCGATAAAATCATCAACTTGCACCCCCGGGCTTTTTTGTCGAGGTCATCAAAGTCGATAGCAAAACGGCCGTTTTCGATATTCAGGCGTGATATACTCAACTTTCTACCGTTTTTCTGTGGCAGGTTAATAAAAGGAGGATAAACCGGATTCATTATAAGGACACTGTCGCCAAGGTTAGTAAATGCCAGCAAAACGAAAGAGATGCCGGCGACTATTCCAGGAATAAAATGCAGCTGTTGACGTTCTACTTTTAATGAATAATGAGTATCGAACCAATTAATAAGGGTATCATAATATGAGTCTGAGCCGAAAGTATAGCCCAGAACCTCATGTTCACAACGTTTTTTTATGGCATCAAATACAAAGTCGGGACTTTTAAAATCCATATCGGCGACCCACATGGAGATGACATCGTCAGAGCCGAAGACTTTATTAAGAATATCGTGTTTAACGCAGGATGTGCCGCGTCTTGGAATTATTTCATCGAAATTATATTTCATTTCTTTACATTAATGAGTTTTGCAAAGATAATGATTTTAATTTATAATCAGCTCCATCTAAAACGTAATTGAACGGTAACGCCGAGTTTATCACTTGCGTTGTCTATACGGTATAGGTAGTGTGTTTTCAGGGAGAGCGACAGAATTCGTATGGGCTTATATGTGGCGACAAAAAAAGACGAGAAGCCTCTGCCGTAATATGCCGGGGCCGAAAAATTATATAGCACGTCATTCTCATAACAGTTTATTCGCGCCGCATAGCTTTCGATATCGAAAGATGTTATGCGACATATCAGCGACCATCGTCCCGAAAATCTCACCGCAACATCCTGATACATAAGGAGTCCTTTTTCACCGCCCACGGCCGAAGCCTCGAGTCTTGTTCTGAGAGTTAGGGAATTATGTGGTTTTACCTCAACCTGAAATTTAATTTTATGAGATGATGAAAGAGTAGTATTTCCATATTTATATTCCATAAAAGCGGAGACATATTTACGCGGGTTATATTTAATCCTAAAAGAAGCGGTAGAATAAGGCAATAGAAACGACAAGCGGAAAGTAAACCACAGCGGTCGGATGAGTTCGTATCGGGCATAGCATGTGATTTTCGAAGAGAGGTACATGACTGCTTTAATAGACATAGCGTGTTCTCCCGAAGAATATTTAAAGGCTGAGGGGGCATTCACCCAGGCAAAAGTCGGCGACATAATTCTATAAAGGGCATCAATTTCCGTTCTCGATCCTACGAGTTTATACCAGCCTATGACAGCGGCATAGCCAAGGTTATTAGCAAGTGCTATTTCGGTGTATATCAGACTATTTCGCAGTACAATATCCGTATTTACAGAAGCCACTATTCTTTCGTTGCTCGAATATTTAAGGACATTAGCCGGAATTGTAGAAGGGACAAATTTGGCGTTGTATTTACAATAGTTTACGTTGAAGAAGATTCTCAGCCTGTTAAAATTAACTCCTGCTCCGCCACCGGCATTCATTTCTGACAGCACATTTCGTTTTGCAATCTCGTTTAGTGTCCTGTGATATCCCGATGTCGACAGAGAAGAAAAAGATGACCCCTCGGAGGAATACTGCAAAGAGGCATCTTTATTTCTCCATGAAAAATAAGCCAAGGCCTCTACCCTTCCATATCGGAAATTTATTGCGCCGCCACGAAGGAAGGAGACTTCGTCGGAAGAAGTCTTCGGTTTAATTTTAGCAGGGTATTTCATTTGAGAAACCGATTCGATACCGCTTGGGAACGCCATACCCGTCCACATTCCTATTCCCTGACCTATCTGCACATAGTAATCGCCGGCAAGGACAGAGAGGTGCTTTGTATTAAGTTTCACGAATCCCGACAGATGTTCCGGATATTTGGTAGCGGGGTCTATAAACTGTTCGCCGGCATCTTTATCGTAAACGACACAAGCAGAAAGCAAGTCATCCATAACATACTTATATTTCAAGAACGTCTTATGTCTGTCGCCGGCGAAGGCGGTGCTGCTACCGGAAGAATAATCCGGTCCCGTTTTAGCACTCGCTCTTAACAGTATTTCATGGTCTGCATCAGTCACAAAGTCCTTAAGGGTCAGTTTTGCCTTCACTGTCGGAATTGAGAAATCGAGTATCGGTGAGAGCCGTTCAAGAACGTCTACATTACAGCCTTCGATAAGTGTCATTTCCTGAAGCGACAGTATATTTCCCCATTTTTTTCTATAACTGATAATATTTTCTTTTACGATGGGAGGGAGAAAAGGAATTTGTCTTATTATTTCATCGTCCGCCGCATTAATCTCGATAATATTCTCGAGCCACTGGGCCATATCTTCGAGGTCTTCGCCGGAACTTTCGGACTCCGACATGACTGAATCGATCATATCCTCTTCCAAAGACTGTGCGTAAAAGAAGTGCGGAGTGCAGCATATCAGAAATGCGACAAGCATAAATCCCGGGGTTGTTTCGGTATTCCACATAGCGACATGATTTTAGTGAATTATGATAACTATTTCCGGGGTTACACCGAGAAGAAAATTACAGGTAACATTTGCGCACACCACTATACGCCAAACTTTGGCATATAGTCCACATGTAATCTCGTTGTTAGGGGCATGATATACAACTGAGATATTAATTACAGGAAGAACATTCAGGCAGATGGCAGAAATAAATTCAAGGGGCATAGCATATTGTTTCACGACGCCTGCGGTCAATTCTCCCCTATCGAAGAAAGTCCATGACAGGGATGCTTTAAGTGTAGTTGCTATCAATTTAAAGTCGTGTTGTGCCGGCAGTATTTTGGGATATTCTGCAGACATGGCGAGGACGATATCGTCGAGTCGGTATTGGGCATCGAGTTTACATCCCACCGCGAAAGAGTTATTAGGGTAAAAATATAGGCCTGAGATAGAGGCGCCGACGAATAACGGTTTAAGCAGTTTAATTGCGCAGGCTGTTTCGAAGGCCGTCTCGATAAAATCGGAGGGGCCTTTAACTGATGCGCGGGTGACGACTGCGCATTTGTGGAATTTCAGGACATAAGCAGCTTTAAGGTTCCACAGTTCGGGGAGACAATAATCGTGTGAATAGCATAAGATCCCGTAGGATTTCGTGTCATCAACGAGTCCTGCCACGTTACACAAAGAGGCTGCTTTTCCAATTTGCGACGGCATAGTCACGTTTTCAGGCAGGCAATAACTTAGCTGAGCAGACAGATTTACAGTAAACGAGAGGCAGATAGAGGCACAAACATACGACAACATATTAGAACGGTGCCGTATTGATATAAAGTAATTTCGCATATCATCTCCCCTCTCCCCAGCTGTATTTATCGAGGCTTCTATAATTGATTGCTTC
>JAQVPY010000122.1 GCA_028701815.1 Bacteroidales bacterium
GAATCTATCGGTATCAGTGGCACATGATGCTGAGCGGCGAGTTTCATGATAGCATTGCCGCCGACTACAAGACTTTCTTTGTTGGCAAGGGCTATCGGCTTCTCTTTTAATATGGTATAATATGTAGGGGCAAATCCTGCGAATCCCGTAATAGCCTGTACCATCAAGTCGAATTCGGCGACATCACAGGCATGATTTACGGAATCGGTACCGGCAAATACCTTAATATCTTTTGGTTGCAGAAACTTTGCGACCTCGTCATATTTGCTTTCATCTGCTATAATTACCGTGTTGGGATTAAATTCGAGGGCCTGCTTTATCAAGAGCTCCGCATTGCTGCCCCCGCAGAGCATTTCAACGGAGAACATATCCGGATGTTCGCGTATAACTTCTAATGTCTGGGTCCCGATAGAGCCTGTGGAGCCCAGTATTGCTAATTTTTTCATAACATCAATTTTAGAGTTCGGGTTGTATGTTCACACCGAATAATTTTTCCCATTCGGAGAAGATGACGGTTCCGCGAGCACCATAAGAGGCGATGCCTTTTTTTATCTCTTCTATATCTTTGGGCTCGGATAATTTTCCTTTGGATTTTGAAAAGAATTTGTCGGCGTATGCTACTACTTTTTCCTCCATGGTTAACGGATACATGTCTTTTACAGGGAGCGGCATTTTGTTCGCTATGATATCTTCTATATACATTCCGGTGCCAATATGCCTTTCGCAGAAAAGCGCGTATTCAGGCAGCCCTTCATCTTCAAGGATAAGACGTCCTATGATCCCATGCTGTATATAAGGCATAAAGCCGAAGCACTCGATTTTAGGCGCGTCAACCATACAAATACCCAAGTCGTGCAACATGGCACCCTTTACGGCAAGGTCTTCATCAATATTTAAATGCCGGTTACGTCTGCATAATTCACTTACGGTGCGGGCAACAGCAGATACATGCTCAATATATATATGATATGACTTGGAACCTGCCGGAAAGTATTTCTCAATTAAAGAATCAAAAACCATGGCGTCTATTCTTTTTCTTTTTGGGTGACGTCAGCAGTGTTGACTAACTTTATCTTGACATTATAAATGCATGGAATCTCAAATTTAGGATAAAAGCATTCCAAGTCGACATGTAGAGTCTGAGGAGATGTAACCGAGAAGTTACTGCGTATCACATGTGAAAAGAGCATGAGACCCGACTCTAACTCTTCTCCTCTGAAACCGTCCTGCGTTTTGAGTCTGAACTTGTGCTCGCGAATACGCTCTTCACCTTCATCGTTAGTGATAATAACGTGAACAGGTAAAATGTCGAATGGAATATTCTTGTCGTATATTATTTCAAGGACTAAATCAAATTTTTTATTTGTCTTTTCAATGGGGACATCAAATGTAAGATGGTCGAAACGTTGCCAGGTGGCATTTTCGAAATGGTGACTCTGCTCGTAATAAATTTTATCCTTTTTACAGCCGCAGAAGGTTAATGCAATGATTATCAGCAGTATGATTGTACTATGCTTTTTCATATAAAAGATTATTATAATCTACAAAGGTATATGTTTTTAAGGAAATGAAAAAAAATTTCAAAAATTTTGGCAAAAAAGGGTAACACTTTCGGAATTTTTGGAATTAACAGATGTAAATGACCTCAGGATCCGGTTGGCTACAGGGAGGGTGTCGAAAATCCCAATTGAAGAGTAGACAAAAAAACTACATAAGATGAAGAAGAAAATATTAGCGTTCGTGTCAGTGTTTACAATGCTTTTGCCTTTTATAAGCCATGGGCAGTCCCCGACTAAAGAGCTGACGAAGAACTCCAAATGGAAATCGACCGTGGTTACGGTCGTGTGGGGAAATGCAAATAAGGAATGTAGCGGTTTCGGAATATGTAATATGGAGACCGTTTCGCAGGCATCGTTCAATCCAAAAATCGAAACCACGGCAACTCTGTGCGCAAACGGAAAGGAAGAGTTGTTGCTGATTGTGGAAAAAGACGACTTAAGGAAACTCTTAAATAGAGATATTTACGACCGTTTGGCGGATAAGAGAAGTGCCCGATTCGAATCGGAGGTAGTAATTCCTCTTGAGGTGACAAGAAAACTCGGGATGAGGGCTGCGGTGACTTTGCCTGCAGGACACTACTCACTTTCTCATAGCAACGGGGAGGTACTTGTCTCCTTCCCGATTTCAAATAATGAAAGAAACAAATAAAAAACAACAATTAAAATCTTTAAAGTTATGAAAAAATTATTTTTAGCAATAGGTATCATTTTTATGACCGGGTTATGCTTTGCCGGAAATAGCGAAAGCACCAATTTATTAACAGTCGCCGGCGAAAACCCGACAGAAATGACCTCTTTTGTTGAGAGCGATGCAGAAGGATTAATCATCTCCGGCTATATTATATGGGGAAAGCCCAAAAAAAACTGTAGAGGCTTCGGCATTTGCGAAATTTATATTGTATTTGGGTGGACAAGTAACAATAAGGGGAGTGGAGACCAGGTAGTTACCCCTGTTACTTTTGAGAATATCGACGGCGAAATTGTTATCGGCATCGAAGAATCTGCCATTAAGGATTATGATATTTTAAAAGAAAACCTGCTGGCCTCGAAAGCTGCTGCGTTTGATGAGGGATTTACTATTCCGGCGGATGTTATGAAAGGTCTTGGCCTAAGAGCCAATGATTTATCCGTAAGTAGAGGTAATTATTCTTTGACAAGTGAAAAAGGAATTGTATATTTGCATATTCCACAGTAGAAGAGACGGGTAGAATTAATGCGACAACTTTTTAAAACCTTATTATATGAAAAGACACATGTTTATCTTAGCGATCTTCCTGACGATAATTACAGGGACATCATGTAAAAAAATTATTATGGAGCAAATGGAGTCGAAAATCAACGCGACATTTTCTTCTGAAGAGGTGCGGGCGATGATGAAGGAGAATATTACCGATGCCGACTTCCTTGCTTATTGTGATGCGGTGACGTTTTTCGGAGAGGCAGAAGAAACAGGTATCGCTGCCTTCCCCAATATTTTCCTGTTTAATAGGTACGGTGAACAACTCAAGACTGCCGACGGCTCATGCTCAGGAAAAACAATTAACTTTTTATCGGCGTTGACTAAAGAATCGGTGGTGGAGATGATAGGCGACGAGGAAAAGATTGATTTGGATAAAGTGTTGTCAATAATCGTTTTTGATGGAGAAAAATTCGAATATGACGGTAGCGGCGACTATGATTATTTCATTATTGCCAATTCGATGGCGAATATCTCGCAACAGACGAAGCCTGTTAATAGAGCTTTCAATATTTGTAAGCACAAAGAGGATTTAATAATAAAGACTATTTATGTAAATTGTAATATGATTAAGGAATAATATCGTGAGAGGAAAGGAGAGGGCATATTGTGTGGTTGGTTTTATATTATTCTTGGATGGTGTTCTCTCTTTTCTACCCTCACTGGTATCTGCAGATGTTGAAATCGTCACCCTCTCTTGTGCAGGGCTTTGAAAAGCCTGCCGAATTTGAAGCAGACGTGTCGTTATTGTTTGACTTTGACATGAATAAAGATTTCGAAGACACTCTTGTAGCGGTGTCTCCGAATTTTTCCGGGGAAGTCTCGACAAAAATAGATTATTCATATTATTACAAGAAGATGGAATATTCTATTGAGGCAAGTTATTCTGCAGGGTTCGTCTCAGAGAAGGATGCAGTCATAGTAATGGATACTGATGACCTTGATTTTTCTAATGAAGTTGTATGGGAGGGAGAAGACCTGAGTACTTCTCTCTCCTTTTCTATACAAACCCAGTTGTTTCGGAAAAAAGAGAATGAGCTTGTCGTTTCACGCTGCCTGTCTCCCGCGATAATAGATTATTCGTTAGGATTAGAATATGCCTTCGATGGTATTGTACGCGGGGCTGTCAAGATGAATTTTGCAAGCTTTCAGTCGGCACTGTTTATAGACCAGTCGTTATATGATAATAAGGGGGAAACGCAAATCAATAACGTGGAGAAAGGGAAATATATCTCTACTACTTCGGGACTTTCTGTCGATTACTCGATAGGAAAGACTATCAACAATATAATTTCTTTCAAAAACACCGGTTCTATATTTTTTCCCGGGCAAGAACGGTTGTTTTCTTCTGCCTGGTTAGATGATTTTAAAGTTCAGTTAAGTAATGAGATCAACTTTTTCAGACGAAACAAGTTTAAGATATCGCTGATAACGAAAGTCGATTATAACAGATATTACGGGCACAATTTGGATTTTTATACCAAATTAGCCGTGGGTGTAACTATCCGATAAGAACGAGATAGTAGTTTTTCTTACCTTTCTGAGCGAGAATAAGTTTGTCGTCGATAACGTCGTTAGAAGTTATTGTATAGTTCTCATCGACTTTTTGTTTATTGATGGAGATAGCATTTTCTTTCAGCGATCTTCTAACTTCGCCTTTAGAAGGGAAGAATCCCGTGGTTTCGGAAAGAAAATCCACGATACCGATACCTTGTTTCAGGATCTCGGCGGAGACAGAGGCCTGAGGGACGCCTTCGAATACAGAAAGAAGCATTTCGAAAGGAACATGTTTAAGGTTATCGGTAGTGCTGTTGCCGAAAAGCAGGGTAGAAGCTTCAACGGCGGCATCGTAATCTTCCTGAGAGTGAACACGGATAGTCAGTTCTTTTGCAAGTTCTTTCTGTAAAAGACGCAGATGAGGCGCCTCGTTGTGTTGTGTTATGAGGTCTGTTATTCTTTCGGGATCGAGAAGAGTGAATATCTTGATATATTTCTCGGCGTCAGTATCGGAGCAGTTAAGCCAGAACTGATAGAATTTATATGGGGAAGTCTTCTCCGGGTCGAGCCATACGTTGCCGCTTTCTGTCTTTCCGAATTTTCCTCCGTCGGCTTTAGTGATCAAGGGGCAAGTGAGGGCAAAAGCCTCTTTGCCGAGTTTTCTTTTGATGAGTTCGCTGCCGGTTGTGATGTTACCCCATTGGTCGCTGCCACCCATCTGAAGTTTACAGTCGTAAGCCTGGTACAGATGTAAGAAGTCTGTGCCCTGAACGAGTTGGTATGAAAATTCCGTAAAGGACATCCCCTCACGATCTTCTCCGGCAATACGTTTTTTTACGGAATCTTTACTCATCATATAGTTGACGGTGATATGTTTTCCTATATCTCTGATAAAGGAGAGAAAAGAAAAGTCTTTCATCCAGTCGTAGTTGTTGACCATGATAGCGGCGTTGGGAGCATCTGAGTCAAAGTCGAGAAATTTTTCGAGTTGTTTTTTGATGCAAGCCATATTATGTTTGATGGCTTCTTCATCAAGAAGGTTGCGCTCTAAGGATTTCCCGGAGGGGTCGCCGATCATGCCGGTAGCACCACCGATAAGAACTATGGGTCTGTGACCTGCTTCCTGTAAATGTTTCAGCATCATCACTCCTACAAGGTGCCCTATATGGAGAGAGTCGGCGGTGGGGTCAATGCCCACGTACGCTGTTGTCATTTCTTTGTTGAGTTGTTCTTCAGTGCCCGGCATCATGTCGTGTAACATCCCGCGCCATTTTAAGTTTTCAATAAAATTCATCTCGTCTTTGTTTCAAAATTTTGCAAAATTACAAGAATTTTTGCAAAATTTTCTAATTCTTAAATACTAATTACTAATTTCTAATTCCTAATTGAAAAAAAACTCCGATATTTGCAAACCGAAAAGTTTTACGAAGAAGGCCCTATAGTTCAACGGATAGAACGGAAGTTTCCTAAACTTTAAATCCAGGTTCGATTCCTGGTGGGGCTACAATGGTTATTATCTCCTTAATATTAATTTCGATAGCACTGTCTATGGACAGCTTTTCCGTCAGTCTGGCTTCGGGAATGTGTCGTGGGGAGCAGTTAAAACGAAAACATCTCATCTTTTTCCCCTTGTCACTCGCTGTTTTTCAGGCCGGTTTTTTTGCCGTAGGCTGGCTTTTCGGCAATAAGTTTCAGTCGCTGATATCTTCGGTAGATCACTGGATTGCTTTTGGCATATTGACTTTTATTGGGGTAAGGATGATAATGGAAGCGCTTAAAAAAGATGAAGCCAAGGCTAAGTATAATCCTTTTAAATTTTGGAATACGATATTGCTGTCTGTCGGTACAAGTATAGATGCCATGGCTGTAGGTATAGCTTATGCCTGTGCCTCACAGACGGACAACAGCATTGTTGTAGGCTCCGTCAGCATCTCAACGGAATGGGCTACCACGGCTGTCTTGTGGATGACTACCGTTGTATTTTCTCTTGTTGGACTTCTTCTCGGGAAATTTTTAAAACGGCGCATCAATTTTCCCTTTGAGGTACTCGGAGGGGCTATCCTCATTTTTATCGGAGGATATATTTTGCTCGAGCACCTCGGGATAATTTAGCTTTTTATACTGTCTGTTCGATATTCCAGACAAAAGCCCTGACACCTATTTCGAGGTTTCTTGCATCAAGTCGTTTAATACTATCCAATAATTCCGGGACTTCATTGTCGTCGACAACAGTCATCATCGCCGAATTCATCTCCGGCCACGTATGTGTGCCGCGGCGGGGCAAACCGGTATGAGACCCCACCCCCTGAACCTGTTCAAAGAAGGTGAATCCTTTTATTTTCAGACAGTCTAACATGTATTCTACACGTTCTGTGTTGGCTTGATTATATACTATAAATACGGCTTTCATATCTTTATTGAGTATTGTATTATCAGTTTCGTTTTGATTTTTGTCTGCTTCAGGCAGTGCGACAGTCTCCGGCTTGTTCATGAAAACGAAAGACTCGCGAAGTTTTGTCTGTTT
>JAQVPY010000123.1 GCA_028701815.1 Bacteroidales bacterium
TACCATCAAAGAAAACGATTTGACCATCCATGTAACCGAAAAACTCCCGCAATATCCGAATCTGCCATTTATGGCAAAGGTCGATGTAGAACGTCGCAACGCCATTACTGCGAACCATTCGGCAACCCACCTCCTGCATAAAGCTCTGCGTGATGTGCTGGGAACACATGTTGAACAAAAAGGCTCTTTCGTCTGTGCAGATTATCTCAGATTCGACTTTTCTCATTACCAGAAGCTTACAGATGAAGAGATTGTAAAGGTTGAGAAAGAAGTCAACAGAATGATCAGAGAGAATATTAAAAAGATAGAATATCGCGATTTGCCTATAAAAGACGCGCTTGCAAAAGGTGCCATGGCTCTTTTCGGAGAAAAATACGGAGATAAGGTAAGAATGATCGTCTTTGGCGACTCGATAGAACTTTGTGGTGGGACACATGCGGAGTCTACAGGCAATATAGGCCTGCTGAAAATAGTCTCCGAAGGAGCAGTGGCTGCCGGTATCAGAAGAATAGAAGCTGTTACAGCGGAAAAGGCCTTTGAATACCTCTCGGGTTTTGTCGCAACCGTCCAAACGGTAAAAAATACTCTTAAGGCTCAGGACTGTATTAAGGGCGTGGAAAACTTGCTCGAACAGAATAACTCCCTAAAAAAAGAGATAGAAAAACTTAACAAGGAAAAAATGGGGACGCTAAAGAAGGAACTGCTTCAAAAGATCGAAACAGTCAATGGCATTTCCGTCCTTGCGCAGGTAGCAGATATCGACTCAGCATTAATTAAAGATTTTGCTTTTGAATTGAAACAGGAACCGGATAAATCCTTCGCTATAATATTGGGTACTAATAAAGACAATAAAGCGGCACTCTGCGTCGTTTTATCTGATGACCTCGTCGCTGCGGGATTACATGCCGGCAATATCATCCGTGAGGCGGCAAAAGAAATCAATGGCGGCGGAGGCGGACAAGCATATTTTGCTACCGCCGGAGGTAAAAAACCGGAAAGAATAAAAGAAGCTGTGGCTATAGCACGTGACCTAATAAAAATTAACTGATGAGTGGGAAAAAGACTACAAAGATCGGCATAATACTGAAACAGATCATTTATGCGATAATAATCATTATTGTAGCGACAATAATTCTTTCTATCATTGCAAAAAGATATACCCGTCACGGCGAGGAAGTTAAAATCCCCGACCTGATCAATATGAGTTACGACGAGATCTTAGAATGCGATTTGCCGGACATGTTTCGTTTTGAAGTAATAGACTCGATATATGTGCCCCATTATGATGCCGGAATAGTAGTCGCCCAGAACCCTCAACCGGAGACTAATGCTAAACAGGGGAGGAAAATTTATCTTACTCTGACTTCTGCTTCTCCAGGAATTGTTGAGATGCCGAACCTCGTAAACCTGTCGCTGCGACAGGCGGTAAGTAAACTACAGACATCCGGACTGATTCTCGGCGAACTCTCTTTTGAACGTTCCTTCGATAAAAATGCCGTGCTGCGCCAGATGTATCAGGGCGTGGTTATAACCCCGGGAACCGAGCTGACAAAGGGCTCGGCGATTGATGTCGTAGTGGCCGCCGGATTGGATAATGCTATGGCAGTGGTGCCGGATTTATACGGCAAAACACCCGCAGATGTCAGAGTCCTGCTCTATAACTCACTGCTTAATGTGGGCAAAGAACATTTCGACGGAGTTTCTACTCATCGCGACAGTACGTATGCTTACAAGAGTAACCCTGCATGGTGCCTCGATTCCGACTGCCCGGTAGAACTCGGCACAAGAGTCGATGTGTATTATTCGACGAATAAAAAGTATAATTATGATAGCCTGCTGTTTGTTAAAAAATACGGCAATACCTATTATGACATCTTTTTTGGTGAAGAACACCAACATTCTGCCGACTTCTATCATCAACTGTTAGAAGACTCTACTCTCTACAAATCTATTATTGAAGAATATGAAGATAAACAATATTGATATGATATACGGGAAAAACTTTTTTCTGACGGCAATTCTGTCCTTCCTTTTTGCTGTGTGCTTTGAAAATGCGACAGGACAGGAAGCCTTGCGCCGTATGACCGATAATCCGGTGTTGAAAAAAGAAAGCCGCGACGGTTTTTGCAACATGAAGAGCTCAACCTCGCTGACGCTCCCTTTCTTCGACGACTTTACGGTCGATGATATTTACCCCGATAACAACAAATGGACGGATAACGATGCCTATGTCAATAATGATTTTGCAAAATCACCTGTCAGCTATGGCGTCGCTACACTCGATGCCGTCAACAGTAAGGGTAATATACACAGTCACCTCTATCCTAATATCCGGGCTGTATCCGATTATCTTACTTCACAGCCCGTGCGACTTGACTCTATCTTCGGTTCGGAAAACAGAAAATTACACGCGTCCGATTCGATATATCTGAGCTTCTTCTTTCAACCGAACAACTGGGACGAGAATTTCGTTCATGATGAGGGCGTCCCCGGCGATTCTCTTGTACTCGAATTCTATTCTTCTTCTGAAGATACCTGGCTGAATGTGTGGTCGACGCCACGATTCCCTTTTGATAGCATCAAACCGTCCGAAAATAAGGGACAGTCTTTCGTAGAAGTTATTATACCTATCGTTGACGAAGAAAAGTTCTATCATAAAGATTTTCAATTCAGATTTAAAAATTATGTAACTCTGACAAACTCCTCATATTATCCCGGTTGGCAGGTTAACTGCAGTCAATGGAATATCGACTATGTATATCTCGATAAAGACAGAAGGATGAACGGCTTTTATAAGGATATCTGCTTTGTTAATGAAGCACATTCGTTCCTGGCCGACTATTATGCTATGCCATATAAACAATATTCTGCGAATCCGATAGAGGAGATGCTCGAGTACGATACCGTTACTATTTCAAATCTCGATAACGTTAATAATAATGTCGGCTATTCTTATGTCGTCAGAAACGCCGCCGGTACGGCATTGACTTCCTATCAGGGCGGAAGCAGCGTCATCGCTCCGTTTTATACATCCGGGTATTATAGCAATGCCAGCGTGACACCACCTGTGTTCCCCTTCATATTTCCTGTCGGGACGTCAGATTCTGCCGACTTTAACATAACACATATCATTACTTCCGACCTCGACTTCAGACAAAATGATACAGTTAAGTTTAATCAGAAGTTCCATAATTATTATGCTTATGACGATGGAACCCCTGAATATACATATACTCTTGAAAGTACTTCTGCTGCAAAAGTTTGTGTGAGATATATGCTGAATGTGGAAGATTCCCTGCAGGCCGTCAAGATCTTTTTTAATGATATCTACGGGTCCGACGAGGCGACTTATACCCTCTGTGTCTGGAATGAAAGCAATATGCTCCCCGGCACCTTGATGTATGAGCAAGAGGTGACTATCGAAAAAGATACTCTTAATGCCCGTGATTTTATTATGCTGCGCCTCGATAAACCGTTGTATATAGACAAGGTCAACTTCCCATTTTTAGCTTTTTATGTGGGACTCGAGAAAACTCCTTACTTCAATCTTGCCTTGGGATTTGATGTGTCACGCGACGCTTCTTCCAATATATATTATAATGTATTGGGCACGTGGACACGTAGCAGCTACCCTGGAGCTTTGATGATTCGTCCGCTAATGGGTAAAACAATCCCGCAACAGTCGGGAATCACGTCAACCGACATCAACCCGAATATCGAGATATACCCAAACCCGGTTTCAAATGGTCGAATTTTCGTTAATATCCCTGAAGATTGTGGCGAATGTAAAATCGTTATTTATGATAAACTCGGAAGACAATGCCGCTATGCACGCATTATGCCGTCTTCCGCCGTGGATGTGTCAGGCTTGCCTTCGGGACTGTATTTTGTGTCAGTTGATACCAGGAAAGGTTTCGTTACAGGTAAAATTATAATCGAATAAATGCTAAAAGAATCAGAAGACACCAATCTGCTGTCTGCAGATGAACTCTATGAACATTATAGAATAACTGTAGATAAAGGTCAGGCACCATTGAGAATTGACAAATTCGTGTTCTCGAGAATAGAAAATGCTTCAAGAAATAAGATACAGGCGGCAGCTAAGGCCGACTGTATAATTGTAAACGGGAAACCCGTCAAGTCTAATTATAAGGTAAAACCTCTCGATGTCATCTCGATCGTGATGTCCCAGCCCCCGCGAGATACGGAGATTATCCCTCAGAATATTCCTCTTGATATAGTATATGAAGATGACGATATTATATTGGTTAATAAAAAAGCCGGTATGGTGGTGCATCCTTCCTATGCAAATTATGACGGCACACTCGTAAATGCTCTGACTTATTATTTTAATGAGCAGGGAAAAGGTGCCATGCCTGAACTTGTCCATAGAATTGATAAAGATACGACGGGACTTTTGATAGTGGCTAAAAACGAGGTTGCACAGACAAAGCTGGCAAAGCAGTTTTTCGATCATTCTATCGAAAGAAAATATCAGGCTCTGGTGTGGGGCGATTTTGATGAAGATGAAGGGACAATTGACGAAGACCTTGGAAGACACCCTAAAGACAGAAGAATAGTGACCGTCTACCCGAAGGATACCGGCGGAAGACATGCTGTTACCCACTATAAGGTACTCGAGAGATTCGGATATGTGACCCTCGTCGAATGCAGACTTGAGACAGGAAGAACTCATCAGATAAGAGCTCACATGCAATATATAAAACATCCTCTTTTCGGAGATGCGGCTTATGGCGGAAATATGATATTAAAAGGGACTACTTTTACAAAATACAAACAATTTGTAGAGAATTGTCTCGATATTCTTCGCCGTCAGGCTTTGCATGCCAAAACACTCGGTATCATCCATCCTTCTACCGGCGAATATCTCAGTTTCGATTCCGAATTACCCAGGGACATGAAAGATGTTTTAGAAAGATGGAGAAAATACACAAATAGTAATGTTAAATAATAAATTTTTTTAAATATTTATTATAATAATGTGTATCTTTGCACATTGTGCTAAAAGCAAATTTATATAATCAAATTAATAATAATTAATAATAATCAGTAAAATGAAAAAGATCTTACTAATGTTGACGATGGTTGCAGTAAGCGTTATCGCTTTTGCTCAGAGCAATACCATTGTTTTACAATCAAATGCATCAAAAGCTGAATGTACAAAGGACGCTTTTGAAGGTTTCAACGCAGTTTTCTCCTACCAGAATATCGAAGGAGAAGTTATTTCTACGGAGAGAGGTAATTTTACAGTTATCTCCATTGAAGGTACTTATCCTACCGGTTTGGAAGGTACTCCTCAACTTCCTGCTTCACGTAAGCTTATCGCAGTTCCTCAAGGAGCAACACCGGTTGTGACGGTAAAAAATTATACGGAAACCGAGTATGATTTGAACGATTATGGCTTTAATGCCATTTATCCAAATCAGCCGTCTGTCAGAAAAGATATGAAGCCCGAAGATGTAAAATTTATCTACAGTGAAAAAGCGTATGCGGCAAAAGGTTATCAGGAAAGAGAAATTGCACAGGTAGAAATGCTCGGTACAATGAGAAATATGCGTATCGCTACATTAACAGTTAATCCTGTCGTTTACGATGCAAGTTCCAATACGGTTAAGGTTAGAAACAATATCGAAGTGGAAGTCACTTTTGAAGGTGCAGACAAGATGGCTACACAGAGTCTTTATGAAGCTACTTACAGCATTTACTTCGAATCACTCTACAGACAGATGTTCAATAGAAGCGTTTATGATGATCATCCCGACCTGTGGGCTGCTCCTGTACACATGATTGTTGTTGCTCCAGACAGCTACAATGAAACACTCCAGCCATGGCTCGCATGGAAGACTAAAAAAGGTTTTTATGTAGATCTTTATAACACTTCTGAAACAGGTACTACCTATACAGCCATAAGGGATTTCGTCCATAATAAATACAATGAAGGCGTAGCAAACTCCGAGACTCCTGTTTTCCTCGTTCTTGTTGGTGATACACCACAAATTCCCGGCACTAACGGCAGCTCTTCACAAGAAGTTACCGACTTATATTACAGCTCTGTCGACGGCGACTATTTCCCAGAAATGTTCTGCAGCCGTATGTGCTGTGAAAACACTACCACTCTTGCAAGTTTGATAAATAAAATTTTAGTATATGAAAAGGCTACAATGCCGGATCCTTCTTACCTCGGTAACGCTCTGTTGATCGCCGGTGCAGACAGCGGATGGAATCCTCAAGTAGGTCAACCTGCTATTAACTATGCTACTACTTATCATTTTAATACCGACCATAACTATAATGCAGGTGGCGTTCATGCTTATCTTAGCTCATATACCAACTGCTATTCGTGGTTGAATTCCGGCGTTGCAATAGCTAACTATACTGCTCACGGAAGTAATACTTCATGGGCTGATCCTTCATTCTCAGTAAGCAATGTAGCTTCTCTTACCAATGTGGATAAATATTTCCTTGCAATAGGTAACTGCTGTATTGCAGCCGACTTCGGTTATTCCGGCGTTTGCCTCGCTGAAGCCATGATCCGTGCCGATCAAAAGGGTGCTTATACTTATATCGGTTCTTGCCCGAGTACCTATTGGTATGAAGACTATTATTGGGGGGTAGGTGCTACTACAGTTGTCAACGGTTCAACCCCGACTCCTCAAAACTCCTCGACAGGCGTTTATGATGGAATGAATATGATAGATACATATAATACCAC
>JAQVPY010000004.1 GCA_028701815.1 Bacteroidales bacterium
AATCCAAAAGCTATGGAGTGCTTTTGAATTTTATGCCGAGTAAAAAGTTCGATACAATAATAGAAACGAGAAATAAATATTAACTAAGAAATGGCATTTACCGGTTTAAAAAGCGTTAGTATTATAAAATGCCATTTCTTAGTTAATATTTATTTAGTCATAAAAAAGAAAGATATATAAAAGTCCGATATTAGATGTCTTCCATATTTAAAATATCATCGGGAATTAATAACTCATTTACAAAAAAAATATGTATATTTGCAGCCCGAAAATATTGGCTACGCGGATGTGGCGAAATTGGTAGACGCGCAAGACTTAGGATCTTGTTCTGATGAAGAGTGTGGGTTCGAGTCCCTTCATCCGCACAAATAAAATTTATTGAAACAGCTATGAACGTTACAAAAGAAAACTTGACCGACCTTATGGCGGTAATTAAAATTGAATTGGTTAAAGATGATTATGAACCACAAGTAAATAAGATCCTGAAGGATTATCAGAAACAAGCCGACATGCCCGGATTTCGTCCCGGCAAAGTTCCTTTCAGCCTTATTGTGAAAAAATACCGTACAGCCGTTCTTGTTGATGAAATTAATAAGATTATTTCCAACGAGCTGTTTAAATATATTGAAGATAACGACCTTAAGGTTTTAGGTTCCCCGCTGTCAGATGAAGAGAGACAAAAAGAAATCGACTTTGATGAAGGCGAAAACTTTGAATTTTATTTTGATGTGGCGCTTGCTCCGGAAATCGATGTCGTTCTCGACAATACCATCGCAGTTCCTAAATATGACATCGAGATCAGCGACGAAATGATTAAAAATTATATCACTGAGACCCAATCTCGTCTCGGTACCGTAATTGAACCGGAGACTTCTGAAATTAACGACTACCTTTATGGCTCATTCGTTCAACTCGATGAAGAAGGAAACGTACTCGAAAAAGGTATTACCAAATCTTGTACTATTGCTATCGACACTGTTGCAGGCAAAACCATACAGAAAAAACTCATCGGTGTTAAAGTCGGCGATGTGATTTCTTTCAATCCGATGAAGGCTATGAAAAACGAGACTGAGGTCGCTACAATGCTCGGTATAACTAAAGAAATTGCAAAAGACCTTAAATCAGAGTTCAACTATACTGTAGAAAAAATTACAAGACACGTTCCTGCAGAACTAAACGAAGAACTATTCGCTAAAGTCTTCCCACAGGATTCCATCCATTCAGTTGCCGAATTTGAAGACAGAATCAAACAGGATGCCAAAATATCCTTCTCCGCCGATACCGACAGAATCTTCTCAAGAGATGTTATGGAAGCTCTTATTAAAAAATATGAATTCCCGATGGCTGACGAGTTTTTAAAACGTTGGATCGTTGCTACTGCCGACCAGCAGAAACCCATCACTGCAGAACAGGTAGAAAAAGTCTACGATCAGTATGCTAAAGGCATGAGATGGCAAATCCTCGAAGCCCTTATCGAAAAGAAATATGAAGTAAAAATCACCAAAGAGGACGTTAGAGCTCACCTTATGGAACTCTTCCTCGGTAAGGCTGCCGGCAATAAGGAAGTCGAAGATAGAGCGTCCGAATTTGTAGATAAATTTATGGCAAACGAAGACAATAAACAACAGGTAAAGAGCGTATATGATCACCTTATCGAAAAAGCTCTGCAAAAAGTTTATGAAGACAACCTTCTTGTTGACGTGAAACCTATCACATACGAAGATTTCGTAAAAATAGCCTACGGACAAAACTAAATAAGCACCACTATGAAAGACGAATTTAGAAAATATGCCATTCATTCCAGAGGGTTTAGCAGCACTACTTTAGACAGCTATTCCAATACCTCGATGAATTATATATCACCCACTATTATTGAAGAACGCCAGTTGAATGTTGCCCAAATGGACGTGTTTTCCAGATTGATGGTTGACAGGATCATCTTCCTCGGCGTACCTATCGATGACTATGCAGCCAATATTATTCAGGCTCAACTGCTGTTTTTGGAATCCGTCGATTCAAAAAGCCCGATATCCATATATCTTAACACTCCCGGCGGCTCGGTTTACGCAGGCTTGGGTATTTACGATACTATGCAGTATATCAAATCGCCGGTTCACACCATCTGTACAGGTATGGCTGCTTCAATGGGCGCCATTCTGCTTTGTGCAGGCGAAAAGGGAAAAAGGACGGCTCTGCCTCACTCCCGCATCCTGATTCATCAACCGTTGGGCGGCGTCAGCGGACAAGCTTCAGATATCGAAATCGAAGCCCGCGAAATAGTTAAACTCAAAGAAGAATTATATACTATTCTTGCTAATCATTCCGGTCAGCCTTACGATAAAATATGGCAAGATGCCGATAGGGATTATTGGATGAAAGCGGAGGAAGCTAAAGAATACGGGATGATTGATGAAGTTCTCATTAAACCTCAATCGCGTTAGCTGATGGACAAGTGTTCTTTTTGCGGCCAGCCCCAGAGTAAAGACAGATTTCTGTTCGCAGGTGAAAATGCTTTTATCTGTAATGAATGTCTCGAGAATGGATATGAATATCTTCAGGAAATTGAAATAGACTCCAAACTCGCCAAACCGGGGACAAAATTCGAGCCTGTTCTTCATAAACCGACAGAAATAAAGTCCTTTCTTGACAATTATGTTATAGGACAGGACGAGGCTAAAATCACCCTCGCCGTTGCCGTATATAACCACTTTAAACGTCTCGAAAGCAAAAATAAAAAGAATAAGGTCGAAATCGACAAATCCAATATGATTATTGTCGGACCGACAGGCACAGGAAAAACGCTGCTGGCTCAAACTATTGCCAAGTTTCTGAATGTGCCATTTTGTATTGCTGATGCCACGGTGCTTACTCAAGCAGGTTATGTAGGCGAAGACGTGGAGACTATCCTTACCCGTCTTTTACAA
Organism: Bacteroidales bacterium; assembly: GCA_028701815.1. Lineage (GTDB taxonomy): Bacteria > Bacteroidota > Bacteroidia > Bacteroidales > BM520 > RGIG7150. The sequence goes on from JAQVPY010000004.1 coordinate 2,925, forward strand.
GTCGCCGACTACGATGTTAAAGCAGCCGAAAGAGGTATCGTCTTTATTGATGAGATAGACAAGATAGCACGTAAAAGCGATAACCCTTCAATCACACGCGACGTCTCAGGTGAAGGCGTACAACAGGCGCTCCTGAAACTTCTTGAAGGTACAGTGGTAAACGTCCCTCCACAAGGAGGCAGAAAACATCCTGAACAAAAGTTTATCCAGGTCGACACTAAAAATATTCTCTTCATCGCAGGCGGCGCTTTCGACGGAATTGAAAGACGTATAGCTGCACGTTTGAGAACCAATGTGATAGGGTATAACTCCAACGATAAAGAAGTCGCCCTCGACAAAGATAATCTTCTGCAATATCTTTCACAGCAGGATCTGAGAGCTTACGGACTTATTCCGGAAATAGTGGGCAGATTACCGATAATCGCACATCTGACCACACTTAATGCAGATGCTTTACGCAGAATCCTTACAGAGCCGAGTAACGCAATTATTAAACAATATGTCGCCCTATTTAAAATGGACAACGTAGAGCTTTCTTTTGACGAAAAGTCCCTCGATTTTATAGTCCAGACTGCCATCGACCTGAAAATCGGTGCGAGAGGATTGCGCTCAATAGTAGAGACCATTCTTAATGACGCAATGTTTGAACTTCCTTCACAACCGGAAGTAAAAAAGCTCAAGATCACAAAGAAATACGCCGAAGAAAAGTTGTCTCGGATAAATGTCGATAAGTTAATCGGGTAATTTGGCACGGTTTTGGCTAAGTCGCCTCTCCGTTATGAATAAAAAAAACATACTTTTAATTGCAGTCTTGTTTTTATCCTGCGCAATAGTAGCTGCTGCACAAGAAAAAAACAAAGATATGCCTTTCGTTGTAAAAGTCGGTCCCATTATCGGCGCCGACACCCTTTATGAATACACTCTTCCCGAAGTAACAATATATCCTCAGAAAGTCTTCAAATCAAAACGACACAAACGAGAGTATATGAAACTCCTCTTTAATGTCAGAAAAGTATATCCTTATGCGAAGATGGCAGGGGAGAAACTAAAACTCTACGCGCCTATCCTTGACACCCTCAAAACAAAACGAGAAAGAGATAAATATTTCGATGTCATAGAAGATGAGTTATGGGCCGAATATGGCGATAAATTAAAGAAATTCACTGTCTCACAGGGAGCCATCCTAATAAAACTCGTCGATAGGGAATGTCAGCGCAGCACTTATCAGGTGCTCAAGGATTTCAGGGGAGGCTTTTCAGCATTTTTTTATCAGTCCTTTGCGCGACTTTGGGGCTATAACCTGAAGGTAAAATACGATGCCGAAGGCGAAGACAAAGACATTGAAGAAATAGTCCTCATGATTGAAAGCGGACAACTGTAACGCAAACCGAGATTCGGTTCACAAACACAAAATTACGCCGTGTCACACATACGAAGTCACGAAAATAAAGGGCCGTCTGCATTATTGTTTAGTCTGCAAATGATTGATTCTCTTAATGGCCGCCTTCCATAGAATAAAATTAAAGACATAAAAGAGTACTGTAACAACAGTCGCGATAACATTAAGATTCATGGTCTTTAAATTCTCAGAGAAGAACAGACAGAAATCAAATGTCCCGTGTGCTAAAATTGCACCCAGAAGACTATACCACAAATATTTCACTCTATGATCGGGTTGAAACCGTGCAAGAGAGAAATAGTAACCCATAATTACAGCAAAGAGAAAATGTGCGGGTACCGACAGCAGAGCTCTGACAATTCCCGTATGTATTGATGCCGCGAAGTCGGGGCTGCTGAATACATACATGATATTCTCCACACAGGCGAAGCCTAAAGACAGAAAAACGGCATACACGATACCGTCAAAATACTCGTCGAACTCCTTATTAATCCATATACACAAATACAAAAATAGAAATTTCATCAGTTCTTCAGGGATGGCGGCGTTTAGAAAAGCCGTCCACAATGCATCGAAAAAAACCGAGCCGGTATTTGCGGTAGGGATAGGTAACGCCAACACTGCGAGCACTGCAAGTATGCCGAAAAAGAACGCCTTCGTCAGCAGTCGAACCGGCTCCTTCTCGAACTTATCTTTTCTATAAATAAATATTAATAGAAGTATCACCGGCAAAACGGAGATAGCTAACAAAATCGCATTCGCCATAAAAATTGTTCTTTACAATTAAAATACAAATATATAAAAATTCTAATTGTTAATTAATTTGCGCCGTCCTTTTGTGCAAAAAAATTATCATCTATACCACCGTCATTTTATGACAAATATTTTATCTTTGTATCAAATAAACTACTATGTTTAAAAGAGATTTAATTGTAGATTTCCAAATTGTAAATTGTAATTGCTCATGGTCGACTTCGCAGCGATAGATTTTGAAACAGCAAACGAATTACCTTGCAGTGTATGCAGCGTCGGAATAGTAATTGTAAATTGCGGTCTTATCGCCGACAGTTTCTATAGCCTAATACGTCCCGAGCCGAACTATTATAGATATTTTTGTCAGCAAGTACACGGGATCTCGCGGATGGATACCGACTCGGCACCTATCTTTCCCGAAGTCTGGGAGAAGATAGAAAACATCATCGGCGATCTGCCTCTTGTAGCTCATAACAGCCATTTCGACGAAAGATGTCTACGCGCCGTTTTCGGAGCTTATAATATGGACTATCCGGAATACACCTTTTTCGACACACTTGCTGCCTCGCGTAAGCACTTCGGCAAAACTCTTCCCAATCATCAGCTACATACCGTGGCGGCTCAATTTGCATATAACCTCAAAAATCACCATAATGCCCTCGCCGACGCCGAGGCCTGCGCCTACATCGCCCGCGAAATACTATAGAACCGACCGTCCGCTCAAACAATTGTTAATTGTTAATTGTTAATTGTTAATTAAATGCTATCTTTGTAACTTGAAAAAAATAACGACAAACTATGCAGATAGCTTCAAAGTACGACCCGTCTCAAGTAGAAGACAAATGGTATAAATATTGGAATGACAACGGATTCTTTTCCTCAAAACCCGATAATAGAAAACCTTATACTATAGTTATCCCGCCGCCAAATGTTACCGGCGTCCTTCACATGGGACACATGCTTAACAATACTATCCAGGATGTACTCGTGCGTCGCAAAAGGATGCAGGGCTTTAATGCTCTCTGGGTGCCCGGCACCGACCACGCATCTATCGCTACAGAAGCTAAAGTTGTGGGGATGCTGAAAGAAAAAGGTATCAAAAAAGCCGACATCTCTCGCGACGAGTTTATGAACTACGCATGGCTGTGGAAAGAAAAACACGGCGGAATCATATTGCAACAACTTAGAAAACTCGGAGCATCCTGCGACTGGAGCAGGACTAAGTTTACGATGGACCCTACAATGTACGAATCGGTTATAGATGTGTTTATCGACCTGTATAATAAAGGTCTTATCTACCGCGGCGTGAGAATGGTCAACTGGGACCCCGTAGCCCTTACCGCCGTCTCCGACGAAGAAGTTATCTACGAAGAACAACACGCGAAACTTTACTACCTTAGATATAAGATAGTGGGAGAGGATAACGGCTGGGTGACTATCGCTACAACCCGTCCGGAGACAATCCTCGGAGATACCGCAGTGTGCGTCAATCCTAATGACGAGAGGTTTACTCACCTGAAAGACAAAAAGGTCATCGTCCCGCTTATCAATCGCGAAATCCCAATCATCTTCGACGAATATGTGGATATGGAGTTCGGTACAGGATGCCTGAAAATAACTCCGGCTCATGACATCAACGACTATAATATCGGTATCAAATATAATCTTCCGTCTATCGATATCCTTAATGATAACGGAACCCTTAATGAAAACGCTCAACTCTATGTGGGTAAAGATAGATTCGTCGTCAGAGACGAAATCATCGTCGACCTCGAGAAGAGCGGCAACTTAGTTAAAATCGAACCTTATGTCAATAAGATAGGACTGTCTGAACGTTCTCATGCTCCAATTGAGCCGAAACTCTCAATGCAGTGGTTTATGAAGATGAAAGAACTTGCAAAACCCGCCCTCGAAGTCGTCGAAAACGATACCGTAAAATTTCATCCCGCCAAGTTTAAAAACACATATAGATACTGGATGGAAAACGTTAAGGACTGGTGTATAAGCCGTCAGCTCTGGTGGGGACAGCGTATACCAGTATATTATCTTCCTGACAACACTATGGTGGTAGCTAAATCCCGTGAAGAGGCTTTTGAAAAGGTCGTAAAAGAACTAAAAAGAACCGATGTGAACATAGAACAACTTCGACAAGAAGAAGACGTCCTCGACACTTGGTTTTCCTCATGGCTGTGGCCTATTTCCGTTTTCGACGGCATCAGAAATCCTGAAAACAAAGAAATTAAGTATTATTATCCCACTAACGATTTGATATCTGCTCCCGACATACTATTCTTCTGGATAGCAAGGATGATTATGGCTGGACTGGAATATCGTCACGAAGTACCGTTCCACAATGTGTATATCACCGGCGTAGTTAGAGATAAATTAGGAAGAAAGATGTCGAAATCGCTCGGCAACTCCCCCGACCTTTTGGAACTCATCAAAGAATTCGGCTCAGACGGTGTCCGCGCAGGCATGCTCTTCACATCTCCGGCAGGCAACGATCTGCCGTTCGACGAATCTCTTTGCGAACAGGGTAGAAACTTCTCAAATAAGATATGGAACGCATTACGTCTCGTTAAGGGCTGGAATGTGGATGACAACATTCCTCAACCGGAATATGCCAGCGTTGCTGCGACATGGATGTATGTAAAGATCAATGAGACGATAGAAAGGCTCGACAATCAATTTGCCGACTATCGTATTTCCGAAGCTCTGATGACTGTTTACAAACTCATCTGGGACGATTTTTGCTCGTGGCTGCTCGAAATAGTTAAGCCGCCTTATGGTGAGCCTATAGACGGAAAAACTTATTCTGAGGTGGTGTCTTTCTTTGAAAAGCTCATGCAACTTCTTCATCCATTCATGCCTTTTGTTACGGAAGAAATATGGCACAATTTGAAAGACCGTGCAGAAGGGGAGAGCATCATGATTTCCAAGATGCCTGAATCCAAGGCTTGCAACAAAAAGGTCATATCTCAGTTCGACAATGCTATGGATGTTATTATGGCTATCCGTACTATGCGGCTTGAAAAGAACATCCCGCAAAAAGAAAAGATCTCTTTATATATAAAGAAAAACAACAACGGGCAACCGGATGTTACTTTCGATAGCGTAGTAGCTAAGTTGACAAATCTCGAGCAGATTTCATACGTCGACAACAAAGTTGAGGGCGCATTGAGCTTTATCATCGGAACCACAGAGTTTTATGTTCCGGCGCCATCAAGTATCAATGTTGAAGCAGAACTTGAGAAACTAAACGCCGACCTCGAATATATGCGCGGTTTCCTGATATCCGTTGACAAAAAACTTTCCAATGAACGTTTTGTCTCTAACGCTCCGGAGAAAGTCGTTGAGATAGAAAAGAAAAAGAAAGCCGATGCTGAAGAAAAAATCGCAGTTATCTTAGAACAGATTAAAGCATTAAAGCAATAGACGAAGTTTTTTTAAGTAAAAATGTTGGTAGTATCAAAAAAAATACTACTTTTGCAAACCGTTTCAAAACGGATAGTTCATTGACGACCGGAGAGGTGGGTGAGTGGCTGAAACCAACAGTTTGCTAAACTGTCGTACTCGAAAGGGTACCGGGGGTTCGAATCCCCCCTTCTCCGCAATACCACGGGGTATAGCGTAGTCCGGCTATCGCGCCTGCTTTGGGAGCAGGAGGTCGCAGGTTCAAATCCTGCTACCCCGACTTTTTTCCACATTTCTTCTTTTTATCTACTTCTGAAAACAAAATGCGAGAGATCATTATTTCCGGACAAAAAAAGGCATAATAACTGCCGAAGACAAACTATATGCAATTATCCTTGCTTTAGCCAATGATGAACCTCTTTCAAAAATATTATGATAATTAAGAAAAATCACCTACCTTTGTATTTTATAATTAAAAATACAAATAAACGCTATGCAACTGACAGCTAAACTCATAGACATTTTGCCCGTACAAACAGGCGAAGGAAAAAACGGCACATGGAAGAAACAAACTATAATTCTTGAAACTGCCGACAACTACCCTAAAAAGATATGTGTGCTTATCTGGGGCGATAAGGCAAGTGAAAATGTTCTGCATATAGGAAATATGCTCACCGTTTCATTCGATATTGAAAGTCGCGAATATAACGGCAGATGGTACACCGACGTGAAAGCATGGAAGGTGGAACTCGCAGGCGCAGAAGATGTGGCCGGTACAGCTCCAAAACACCCACAACTGCCGATGGGCAATTCTAATGTTCAACATACCGAGGGCGCAATAAACGAAATACCGGGATCAGTATTTGATAAAGATGACGTATTCAGCGCCCCGACGATGGAAGACCTTCCTTTTTAATCAGTAGGAGATGAGTTATACTAGCTATGTTTCTTACGGGGGACTTGAGCCCGAATATACAGAATATCAATCTTCTGATATTGTCATCATACCGGTTCCGTACGACGGCACAAGCACTTGGGTGAAAGGTGCCGACAAAGGTCCCGCCGCTCTACTCGAAGCTTCCGCCAATATGGAACTCTACGATATAGAGACCGATAGCGAAGTGTATGAACACGGTATTCATACCATGAACCCACTCGACGATTGCGAAACTCCGGAAGAAGTCGCCACGAAACTGAAGCCCATCATGGAAAAAGTCTTCGCAGACAATAAGTTTCCCGTAGTAATCGGGGGTGAACACTCCGTAAGCATCGGCGCATTTCAGGCGCTGAAAAACTCCTTTAAAGATATCTCTATTCTCCAATTCGACGCCCACTCGGATATGCGCGATGAATATGAGGACTCGAAATATAACCACGCGTGCGTTATGGCTCGCGCTAAGGAAATATGCCCCTGTACACAGGTCGGTATCCGCAGCTCCTGCATCGAGGAAAAATCGAATATCGACAAAAATAGAATCTTCTACGCACACGAAATCAAAAAAATCGATCCCGATATATGGCGCAAAAAAATATTGTCGCAATTGACCGACAATGTCTATATCACTATCGACCTCGACGTGTTCGACCCCGCTTACCTGCCAGCAACGGGAACTCCTGAGCCAGACGGCCTGACATACAGAGATGTATTAGATACAATTAAAGCAGTAATTGAGCATAAGAATGTTATTGGCTTCGACGTGGTCGAACTTGCCCCTAACGAAGATTTTAAAGCTTCCGACTTTCTGGCTGCCAAACTGATTTATCAAATTTTGTCGTATAAATTTAACCTTAAAAATAAATAATTTCATCATGGAAAAAAAAGACCTTTTGAAAGAAACTATTGAACATATCGACATTAAGTCGATAGACTCAACGGGACTGATTAATGCAATGCGTAAAATGTCGTTCACCTCTCGTGATACGGCTAATGCTACCGACATTTTTATGAAGATGTTAGGAGAAAAGGATTGTACCAACATCCTTACTATTGCAGGAAGCACAAGTGCTGCCGGCTGCATGCAGGTTTATGTTGATATGGTTCGTAATAAGATGATAGACGTAGTGGTTTCTACCGGTGCCTCTATTATTGACATGGATTTCTTTGAAGCGATAGGCTTTAAACATTACAGGGGTAGTCAGGATGTCCCGGATATGACTCTTCGCAGTCTTTATATCGACAGGATATACGATACTTTTATCGATGAAGAAGAGTTACAGAATTGCGATGATACAATTGAACTTATCGCAAACGGTCTTGAAAAACGCCCGTACTCTTCAAGAGAATTTATTCATGAAATGGGCAAATGGCTCGTTAAAAATTCAGTAAAGAAAAACAGCCTGATTCAGACTTGCTACGAATGCGGCGTTCCAATATTCTGCCCCGCATTTACAGATAGCAGTGCCGGTTTCGGACTTGTTAAACATCAATGGCATAACCCTGATAATCACATGACTATCGACTCTGTCAGAGACTTTATGGAACTGACTATGATAAAGATGCATGCTCCCACTACCGGACTGATGATGATCGGCGGCGGCGTTCCTAAAAATTTTGCTCAAGATACTGTCGTCTGCGCCGAAGTCCTCGGACATGAAGTCCCAATGCATAAATACGCCGTACAGATAACCGTAGCCGATGTTAGAGATGGCGCCTGCTCATCTTCGACTTTGAAGGAAGCTTGCTCATGGGGCAAAGTCAGCATCGCTGACGAACAGATGGTATATGCCGAAGCTACTACTGTTATTCCATTAATCGCAAGCTATGCTTACCATAGCGACATCTGGAAAAAACGTGAATATAAAAAATGGGCTGACCTTTATAAAAAATAGTGGCAGATATATAAACATGATAAAAAAAGCTCCGATAAAATCGGAGCTTTTTTTTATGCACAACTGTTTGGGTTAACTTCGGCTTCTAAAACTTAATACCTTTATATTCGCCTTGCCTTAAAATCTGAGAAGCCTCCCACGAGCCGAAATAATAAGCCATCTGAAAATAATGTCTCGCTTCTTCCAATTCATTTAAATTGACGAGTAAATGCTTGGCATAAATGAGCATCGCCTCCATATCTAAATCGTCATTAATTGCAGTATGTATTAGCGCATTTGCTACGGTATATGAGACATACGATTCAGAACTAATATCATTAAAATCGGGTTGCGCAGCATAGTGGGGGTATTCGTTGTAAATACTCTCCACATAATAAGCTAAAATATTTGACGATAGATGGTTGCCGACAACCTTCTCATACACTATATCTGCCTTTTGCCTTGCACCTTCTTCCAATAATTTCTGATACAACTTACCCATGCAGTTTCCAATATTATTCGTCTCCCCATCCGTATAATAAAATTCGGCTTGGTCTAAACCTTTGTTATCACAATATAATCCCATATAGTAATAACAATAGTAGTCCTCATGTTCTATTCCATCTTTCCAAAATTGCCAAAAATCTTCTTTTTCATCTACTGCCTCTCCGAAAATATCATAATCATTAATATAATCTCGATACAGATAATACAATTGACCCAATTCTGCATAAGATTTTTCTTCTCCGTTTTCTATTGCTTTTTTATAAGTACAAATGGCTTCATTTAAGAAGGCTTGTCCCTTCTTATTATAAACCCCCTCATAACATGCCGACGTTTGCAAAGCCTTGCCTTTGCAAACATCCCATCCACCTTTATCATACCAATAGACAGCCTGATCAAAACACGCCTCCTTATTCCGATAATATTTATGCATGTAATAGTCTCCCAGCATCTTACATGATTTTACGACGAATTGATGATACCCGACAGCCGGTTTTTCCAGCCATTTCTCAACGGATTTTTTAAACCAGATAGCAGCCTCTTCATAGTCGCACGCTCCATCTATCATGCCATAATAATAAATAAGACCGATCCGATATGCGGCTTCTCTTTCTCCTTGCTTGTATGCGTGCTCATAATATTTTACCGCCTTAAGTTTTAACTCCTCATCGTCCGAATCTTCTCCTTCATCCCATATTTCTTCTGCCTTTTGAAAATTCTTGTTGACTAAGTCCCCATTTTCATCTTCTTCATAGCCTTCCCCACATGGCGACCAATCATCGCAAAATTCGATCTCTTCCTCTGTTTCAATATTCTCTGCAACAGCAGTATCGGAAAATGCCGATGCAGATGTAGCTTCATCATTATCATCTATGTCATCGTCATAGTCATCGTCATAGTCATCATCATCATCGTTATCTTTCCCATTATCGGCCTCTTCTTCCAATAAACTGTCAATACCAATCAAAAGATGCTTTGCATCTTCATATTGTTCAGCAATGCCTTCCAATAATTTTTTTGCATAGCATAAATCCTGCTCCACACACACACCGTCGACATAAAAGACTGCCAGCAAATAAATACCTTTTATCCAATTATCGGCTGAAGCTTCTGTCGCATATTTAAATGCAAGCGTATAATCATTTTCAACGCCCTTGCCGTAATAATAGATGTCTGCGAGAAAAGCAGCCGCACATTTATCTCCGCCATCATACGCCTTCTGAAGCCAATATAGGGCCTTGGCATATTCTTCCTCCTTGTCGTTTTTTAAATATGTAATGCCTGCTTTTCTTTGAGCAGTAATATTTCCTGCTTTTGCGAGGTTGAGTATTTCTTCAAACGTATTTTCCATAAACAAATTAAGTTAAATGTATTAATAATAACTAAAATAACGCCATCTGATTGTCGTCGGCAACTTCTTTGGGCTTCGACTTTACTTTAGATTGGGCTTTGGCTTGCGGTTTAACATCCATCGTCTCTTCTTTTTCAGCGGCCGACTTTTGCTTTTTGTTGGGTTTTTCTGTGGACTCCGCGACTTTTTTTACTGCTTTTTTCTTTTCTTTCTTAGGCTCTTTATACAAGTCCGAATCTGCAGATAAAGCCGTTGCGAAGAGCTCTTCCATATCTAAACCGTTAGGGAAGATGAATTGTCTGTCACATAACTCAATCTCGCCGATTTTCCCAAGATTAAAGAATTTATATACCTCACCCTCAAAACGACAAAGCAGCGTCCACCCGTCGCCTGAAAACCTTATACCATAAGGCTCTGCATTATTATAGGCAAATTCACTGTATTTAAAATTGATGATGTCGCCCTGCTGAATAATCGCAGCAAATTCCGTTAACTGCGTTTCAATACCCGAAGTGTCAAACGATACTCGTTTCTGGATATTACGATATGATGAAATAAAATTATTGACCGACAACGAAAACAACTGCCATTTGCTCGCATTGCTCTTGTTAGCACGCCCCTTCGGCTTTTCTATGAAATACTTGTTAGTGACATTATTACATATAATGTTTACTCCCAACTCATTTAAAATATCTTTTCGATGGTTGTGAAAAGTCCTTAAAGGATATTTTTTGTTGTCGCTTATCTTGTTCTTCGCCCATTCTGTACATATCTCCTTGTAAGATAATCCGCTTTCACCGCTTTGCTTAATGGTGTTTATCAGCCAGCTATATCTTTTCATCAAATCGTTGTTCATAAATATTTATCTTATTTTTATTATTTACAAAGATAATATCTATATGCCAATAAATGGCACACAGCTAAAATAATTTATCAACAGATTGAAGATTGTAGGGTAGCGTGTCTGCTAAGTAAAATTACGTTCGGCTTTAATATTATCGTAAGCCTCTTTAATCTTCTGAAACTTAACCTGTGCGGCCTTCTGAGCGTCTTCGCCGAGATGAGCCACCTTGTCGGGATGGTGTTTCATTGCCATACGGTGATAGGCTTTTTTGACTTCATCATCAGAAGCAGTGGGTTCAATTTCCAAAACAGCATAATCGTTTTTGGAACTTCCTTTGACAAACATAGCCTTTATGGAGATGTAATCGGCCTCGCTAATGCGCAGATTCTTCGATATGACTTCAATAAGGTTTAATTCCGCCTTGTCTACATTTCCGTCAGAAGAGGCGACACCGAACAGATATTGTATGAGGAGACGTTTGGAAGCGATGTCCATATACATGTTAATCTGACCGCATACATCATAGATGTTTATCTCCTTCTTAAGAATATCGCGAAGCATTTTAATGTACATCTCCGCCTTCTCTTGTCCGAACTGCTGCAAAAAGAACCTCTTTACGTAGTCAAGTTCCGTACGTTGAAGTGTACCGTCGGCTTTCATTATTGCCGCTGTAAGCACCACTATACATATCTCAAAATCATTTTGAGTAGTCCTGTGACGATAATTATTACCTGTATAACCCTGACTTTGTCCTTGCGTTTGACCGCCATTACGAGCAACATACTGATCACGTGTTGCATTATCAAAAATAGCGCCGATGGAAGCGCCGATAATGGCACCGATGATACCACCAAAAGCCCATCCTATACTGCCACCTATTAATTTACCCCAAATTGCCATATTATTCTTCTTTATCCGTTAAACTTGATGTAAGTTTATCATTAATTTTCTTTATCTCTTCTTGATCGACTTTGACGACTTTTCTATCATACGTCATCAAACCGTTGATTTCACTTTCCACATCGGTTGTCTGAGTATAAACAGCAGCCGAAAAGCCCCTTTTTATCAGTTGATACAACATTTCACCGTAAGACACGTATTTATCGGTAACGGCCTTGGTATCTTCTGATGTTATATATCCCCAGTTAGTATCAGAATCCTGATGCCACAGGTGTCCCGGCACCGACAATCCGATTCCGCCATATTCGCCAAGAACATTCACAAATTCAGAATCAAAAACATACATTCTCGGTTCTGGATAATTATGCACATCTATTATGTCTCCGGTCCTGAACAGATTGCATCCGCTGGCTATATTAAGGAGACGCGACGAATCGTAACATTTTGTCCATTCGGCAATTGAAACAGATTCAAACTGTCCCCAAGACTCATTAAAGGGCACCCACATAATAATAGAAGGATAGGAATAGAGAATATCGATAATTTCTTTCCACTCTTTACGATATTGAGCGGCTGATTGCGGAGTGCGTTCCTTACTATCCTTATCGGTTATCTTATTTGCTGCATGCCATTTGCCGCCAGGCATGTCGCCACTCGGCATATCCTGCCAAACGAGCATTCCAAGACGATCGCAGTGATAATACCACCTCTGGGGCTCAACCTTTACATGCTTGCGAATCATATTGAAGCCCATATCCTTTGTTTGTTGAATGTCGAACAACTGAGCCTCATCAGTAGGAGCCGTATACAATCCGTCGGGCCACCAGCCTTGATCCAATGTCCCCATCTGAAAGAGAACTTCATTATTCAGTGCCATGCGTTGAATACCATCTTTATCGTTGATAACGGAAATCTTTCTCATTGCGGCATATCCCGACACCATATCCTGCTGTTTACCGGCAACATACAAAGTTACTTCCAAATCGTATAGAAACGGATGTGCGGGCGACCATAATTGTACTTCAGAAATAGCAACTTCCGTAACTGCTCCGACAAGTGACTTCGCAGTAGCTACCTTATTTTGTCCATCATACACAGAAACGGTAATAATACCTTCGACACAATTCGTTGTCGCATCAACAGAAAGGATACCTCGGTCAATATCAGGAGTTATCTTTAAATCGCAGATATGTTTCTCTGCAACAGGCTCCAACCAAACGGTCTGCCATATTCCGGTAACTGCCGTATACCAGATGCTCTTAGGGGTAGTAGTCTGCTTTCCACAAGGCTGATATCCTTTGTTCGTTGAATCAAATACTTTGACACATAATACATTATCGCCCTTAATTAAAGCATCGGTTACATCAAATGAAAATGATGTATAGCCTCCGGTATGACTACCCACGAGTATATCATTTACATATACCGTAGCTTTCCAATCTACAGCTCCGAAATGCAACAAAACTCTTTTTCCTTTCCAAGTTTGAGGGACTGTAAAAGTCCTTTGGTACCAGAGTTCATTATCAGGTCCGACCTCTTTTCCTACGCCGGAGAGGGCAGACTCTATAGCGAAGGGAACAAGAATCTCTCCATCAAAATCTACGGGGCGAGACGAATTCTTCGGTTGAATTTTATAGTTCCAGAAGCCATTAAGATTTTGCCACAAGGCACGTTCCATAATAGGGCGCGGGTATTCCGGTAGTATGTTTTCAGTATCGAGGTTTTCACCCCAGACGGTCATTATTCTATCTCCGGCCGGTTTCCAATTCTGTGCAATAGTGCAATTAGCAAAAAACACGACAGTCAAGGAAACAAGCAATAATCTAATTCTCATGTTAATATGTTTTATAACTTAATAAATTTAACGGTTTTAGTTGTGTCTGCACAAACTATTCGGGCAAAATATATCCCCGGCGATAATGAACTCGTTGGAATTTGCATAACATCGGCAGCAATTGCGCCGTGTTTATAAACGCGGTGTCCTTTAGTATCATAGATAGACACTTCATTAACAGTGGAAACAGTTTCAAAGCGCAAATATAGCATCTCGGAAACGGGGTTGGGAAAACAAACGACGTCGTGATTATTTTCGGACAACTCATAAATAGCATTGTCTTCGCCGATTACGAATGTAATATCTATCGGGGTTTCTCCGATATTTGGATCTTCTGTCACAAGGTTTAATGTGGCGAGGAATGTTCCCTCTTCAGCCCATGAGCCATCCATAGTCAGTTGTACCGTTTGTGTCTCGCCGGGTTCGACGATGCCCTGTTGTGGTGACATCTGCAGCCAGCCCGCCTCGGTAGGGATAGCGAAGCCCACCATATTTCCCGGTAATTCGCCCACATACTCCAACACATTAAAATCCAGATTCACGATATACAAGAACGTTCTGAACGTATCAAAATTAAACCCGGCCCAATACAGCGTATTTGTCTCTCGGTCGATGGCCAGACCCTGGCAATAGTTTGCGTTGAAGCCTACAGCCATCAGAATAGTCTCTGTGCCCGTTGCCGGGTCAACTTCCAAAATCACATCATTCTCATTATCAACGGTAATAAATCTTCCGTCGTTGGTGATAGCAAAATTTAAAGTAGCCGTCGTCATCGAGAACTGATATTGTGTTAAGCCCGTTATTGTATCCAAAGTATAAAACTCCTTAGGTGTTTTTATATATACCTGACCGTCAGACACATTATAGCATAAACCGTAGACATCAATTCTGTCAAACATAAGATCGAAATTTGCGTTGCCGGTTTGAGGGTCAATGGAAATCAGGTAAGCCATATTAGGGTCGATAACGTACCATTTATGATTAAAATAGTCGCCGCCACTAATCATATCGAAAGGAGGGTTCCCTGCACCTTGTATCATTGCGGCGCTTTCAGGATCATTCAGGGGCACGAGGTAGGGTGTAGGTTCCTCATCTAAAGCGTTAAACATATATGCAATTGTTTCGGGATTTTTGCCATTATAATGGACTCGATTTTTCCATGACAGCACGCCGTTTCCTGTATTTGTTATCTCGATGGTTTCCACTGCATCCGTCATATATTCCGTAACGGTGTATATGTCATTTACGTTTACATCCATCTCTGGGTTGTCGAGTTCAAAATCCATAGTAAGGTCATTAGCCGGTTGCACGAAGCCGAGTTCCACAAACTCGTTATAGCCTTCAGCGGAGACGTGGATATCATACTCAATATTCTCTACCACATCAACGGAGTAGTAACCGTTTTCATCAGTTTGACCCGTGACGCTCTGGAGGCAGTCGAGAAAGACCGTGGCGGCAGCCAGTGCATTGCCGGTAGCGGAAGAAGTAACATATCCCGACAGTGTCCAGGTATTGACCTCAAAGCATACATGTTCGTAAGTAAAAAATACACCTATTGTCTGCGCACCCTGAGTCTGATATATCAGGGTCTCCTGCATATCGTATATAGCAAAGCCGCATTCAAAAGGGTATTCACCGGGCACCCATTCGAACTCGGTAGTGCCTTCTTCCAGCAGCACATATTCCGATCCGCTATATCCATCTTCAAGGGTAACGCTTGCCACCACTTCGCCATTCTGGATAAAATTAATTGCTGCGCCTGTCCATCCATCGCCATAATCATCTGTCATATTGACAAGAAGATTGCAGGCCGACGCCGGCGATTTCGACTGCGCATCAAGGGTTAGCGTCTGAAGCAGCAAGACAGCCACTGTAATAAAAGCAGGATATAATTTTTTCATATTTTATTTTAAACTGCGAATATACATATAAATACGTTTTGGTACGCGAAAAAAAATGTGTATCTTTGTTAAAAATAAATTAGAAGAAGTATTACACCCCAACGAATGAAAAGATCCGACATTATCACTATTATCGCGGTTCTTGCGATAATAAGCATTTTTACCCTCATCCCCAACACCTTAGCATCCTTCAACAGGCTCACTACCGAACACGGATTGCTGATGAGTTTCTTCAAATTTGCCATACTTGGTACCTTCGGCGAGATGTTAGCATTACGCATCCGCAAGGGACATTATATAGAGAAAGGGTTCGGTTTATTGCCACGTATATTAATTTGGGGTATATTAGGTGTTGTAATTGCGTCCGCGATGACCATCTTCAAAACGGGCACAGTGGTGCTGTTGGAAAAAGGATTTAAGATTACGCGTGCAGGTTTCTGGTTCGCAGGAGGACTTTCTTTAGGTAAAGCTTTTGTCGCCATGTGTATCAGCGTATTGATGAATACGCTATTCGCTCCGGTGTTTATGACCTTTCATAAAGTCACCGACATCCATATCATGGAGACCGGTGGTACCTTAAACGGTTTTTTCTCAAATCCGTTAAGGATAGGGGACACCCTCAAAAACAAGATAAACTGGGACATACAATACGGCTTCATATTCAAAAAGACCATCCCGTTATTCTGGTATCCGGCTCACACCATCACCTTTCTGCTGCCCGGCAATTATCAGGTTCTCTTTGCCGCGTTCCTTGGAATCGCTCTGGGGCTGATACTTACAATTAGGAGGTGATTTAGTGGTCGTTAATTGTTAATTTCCGAACCTAAAAAAGCACTCCAAAACCAAAAAAAGTTATAATTTTGCACAAAATCACATAAAACTAAAATATGCGGAGAGCGTTATTTCTTATTTTAATATGGTTATTTATTGCGACATCGTGCCAAAAACGGAATGATGCCATCAAATTGTTAGATCAGGCGTGTATTTTGATGGAAACGAATCCCGACAGCGCACTTATTTATATTGACTCCATCGAGACTCCAGATATCTTACTGCCGCAAAACAAATACATGGAATATGCTGTTGCAAAGACACAAGCCGACTACATTAACCATATTGACATCTCTAAGGACACCCTTGTCTTTGAAGCCAAAAGATACTATGAAAAGAAAAAGGAGGCTTCACGTCAGTTGGCATTACATTAGCCGCTCTATACAGCGGACACGTATATCAGACGAATAAAAACCTTGATGCTGCGATGAGCTCATATCAAGAGGCCTATAACGCAGCTGTATGTGCTAACGACTCATCGTTAATTGGCGGATTGGATTCATCTAAAGGAAAACTCTTTTATATTCTTGGACACTACAGAACGGCCTTAAATTGTTTTCGGGATGCTGCTGCTGTTTTTAAAAAGACAGGTAACCTTGATAAAGTGGCAAATAACTATGCGGCAATGGGAAGATGTTACGCTTTATTAAATAATTATGACAGCTCTTTTTTTATTTTAAACGAAGGTATTGATATCACAAAAAAGACTTCAAATATAACTCTAACGAGCCAGCTATATCAAAATTTAGGCGTAATAAACTCAACATTAGGGGAATACGAAAACGCCGAAAAATATTTTCGGCTTGCATCACAAAACGATACCTGTTCATCAAGTGTACCTTTATATTATTTGAATCTTGCCCAATTATTTTTAGCTGCCTCAAATAAAGATTCTCTTGAAACTATACGTACAGAAATTGAAAGACGTTGAGGCAACCCTTGAAATTTCAGAGACCTCCTCAGTCAGCCTTTATGATTTTATTTCAAATTATTATGCTTCCTGCGGGCAATACGACAGTGCGTATGTTTATTGTTGTAAACTTTCATATTCTACCGGTAAAATTTATGACAAAAATTTAGCATCATCGGTTTTAGAAATACAGAAAAAATACGACAATGCGTTACTTAAAAATGCATTGCAGAAAAGCAAAATAAAGGAGCAACGCTTAATAGTAATAATATGCCTGTTTACTATTATTGCCACTGTTGCCGTATTAATTTTGTCGCAGCGCAGTTTGAGGATAACTAAAAAAGAGGTCTTAACGCGTAAACGCCTATCGCTATTACAAAATAGAATAAAGGAAATATCTGATCACGATAAAGTGCTTGAAAAATCGCTTTTATGCAGATACAAAATTATCAAAGACATAGCATATTATGATATGCAAATGACGAACAATACCGAGAATCTTGTCGCCCAAATCAAAGGACACGTTTATGACGGAAACAGCAACATTTGGGGGGCTATCAGTTCCATTGTAGAAGATATTATGCCGGGCTTACAAAAGAGCCTTAGGAATAAATATCCGGCGCTTAATGATACCCAATTCAAGATTTGCATTCTCTCCTGCATCGACAATTTTTCGAATAAAGATATTGCTGTTTTTCTTAACTTTAGTATCTATTCCGTAAACAAAGCTCGCAGCGAAATACGCAAAATTATCGGATCTGACGAAAAAAATATCAAAAAACTCATTAACAAAGTCCCTAAATAGCACATCAATAGTCCACTTTTTTTCGCAAAAAAAGACAATGTTTTTCACCTCATAAAAAAATAAGTTGTAAAACACTTTTTGTAATCGAATAATATTCAAATATTTATGAACTAATATTTGCAAAAAAGTTGTAAGCAGGCTCTTTAGTATAAAATATGTGGTTTTTTAGTTATATTTTTGTATGTAAAAACATATAGATCATATAGATGAAAAAAACCACATTGGTAATGTTTATAACATTCATAGCATTGATGTTGCACGGAACAAACATTTTCTGTGCGGCAACAAATAACCCATCAGACATAGAAATTGCATCTGATTCAAATGATCAGCAGCAACTTATTTTACAAGGAAGTTTTAGCGATAATTCGAATTCTGAATTTTCCGTTTATTTAAGCAGCAGCAATATTCAGGTGGTTTTAACAGTGAACACCGGTAACATCACCATTATTATAAGAAATTGGGCTGGTGCTACAGTTTACAGTGACGTAATAGACACAAGCATACAAACGAACGTATATATATCATTACAAGGACTATATCAAGGAAGTATATACAATTTATTTAAATAATGGTGTCGGGACTATATCTGGCGATTTCGCCATTTAGTAAACTCTTTTATATCACACATAATCCCTTACAGACTGACGACTTTGCGCATTGTTAGTCTGTAACGGGAGGGAACTAAAAGACAAGGCGTTATAAGACTTATAGCAGCATTGATCTTCCATAAACGCATCCTTTATCAAAAACGCGCCCTTTCTCTATCTGAGATTTGAAAATCCACTAAGCACAGATTACCTGCATAAGGATTAAAGGATTTTGAATAAATTAATAAACAAAAAATCCCTGAAGAATTATTTAACAATCATCAAAAAACATATTATCTTCGCAGAATAATCCACTAAAACGACAGTAATTATTAACATATTATAAATCAAAACATTAAAGAAATGGCATTCAATCTTAGAAACAGAAATTTCTTAAAACTTTTGGATTTCACGCCAAAAGAGATCAATCATTTTTTAGACTTGGCAGCAAGTCTTAAAACCGCCAAATACAATGGCACAGAACAACAGATGTTAAAAGGTAAAAATGTAGTTCTGCTTTTTGAAAAGGATTCCACCCGCACTCGTTGCGCTTTTGAAGTAGCGGCAATGGATCAGGGCGCAGGCGTTACTTATCTCGGTCCTTCGGGTTCACAGATGGGCAAAAAAGAATCGATGAAAGACACGGCAAGAGTTCTCGGCAGAATGTATGACGGCATCGAATATCGTGGCTATTCACAGCAGATAGTTGAAACCCTTGGTGCTTATGCAGGTGTTCCCGTTTGGAACGGTCTTACCACTGAATTTCACCCGACACAGATATTGGCAGATTTTCTGACCATGAAAGAAAATATCGACAAACCTTTAAATAAAGTCGCTTTCGCTTATTTAGGCGATGCCCGCAACAATATGGGCAACTCCCTTATGGTAGGTGCTGCAAAGATGGGTATGGATTTCAGAGCAGTAGCTCCTAAACAGTTCCTCCCCGCACAGGAACTCGTCGACAAATGCCTTGAAATTGCAAAAGAGACAGGCGCTAAAATTACTCTTACCGACAATGTCGCTGAAGGCGTAAAAGGCGTAGATTTCTTATATACTGATGTATGGGTATCTATGGGGGAAGCTCCTGAGGAATGGGCTAAACGTATCGATATTATGAAACCTTATCAGGTTAACATGGACGTTGTAAAAAAGACAGGCAATCCGAATGTCAAATTTTTACATTGTCTTCCTGCCTTCCACAACAGAGAAACAACTATCGGTGAAGATATCTACCAAAGATTCGGTATCAACGGCATGGAAGTCGCCGAAGAAGTCTTCGAATCTCCAATGTCTCTTGTCTTTGACGAAGCCGAAAACCGTCTGCATACCATTAAAGCCGTAATGGTTGCAACTCTTGGCGAATAATTATAAAACCACAAATAAATGAACAGAAGTAAAGTATTTGAAACAATTAAAACGTATTGTATGCTTCTTATAGGAGTATTATTATATTCCTTTGCCATAACCGCTTTTATTATCCCCATGGGGCTCGTAAGTGGCGGTTTCGGCGGAATTGGTGCAATATTGTATTATCTGACCGAAATCCCTGTCGGCGTTACGTTTTTTGCTTCGAATATAATTTTATTGGCAATCGCTTATAAAATAATGGGATGGAAGTTTGTTAAGGTGTCTTTGATTGGCTCCACGCTGACTTCCATCTGTCTGTTCATTCTCCAGAAATTTATCACTGAGCCACTCGTTCCTGATGAAATGTTTATGAACAGTATCATCGGCGGCGCTTTATCCGGTGTCGGCTTAGGTCTCGTCTTCAATGCGGGATTTAATACCGGCGGCTCGGATATCATTTCCCTGATCGTCAACAAATACAAAAATCTTAGTCCCGGCAGATTCAGCCTGTATTTTAATATCGGAGTTCTGCTTTTGTTTTTTGCCATAAACCAAGATGTAAAAACCGTCGTCTTCGCTTTAGTGGTAATGGGAGTTACTTCTTATACATGGGATATGATGATGACCGGCAACAGACAGTCATACCAATTTATGGTAATGTCCCCCCAATACGCCGAAATAGCCGATAGAATCACAAAAGAAATCGGTAGGGGAGTAACCGTTCTTGACGGCGAAGGCTGGTATAACCATGATAGTAAAAAGGTCCTTATAGTCCTCGCTCACAGGAGCGACAGGTCACGTATCCTGCGATTGATTAAGGAAGTTGACCCGCGCGCCTTCCTCTCTGTAACTAAAATTGAAGGGGTCTACGGCAAAAATTTTGATAGAATAAAGAAATGATGAAATCATTGACGACGTTTTGCGCAGTTGTCCTATTTTCTGTTTCCGCTTTCGCCGCAAAACACCAATCAGCTAATATCTATTATCAATCTTCCTTTAACGGTAAAATCTCTGATATTGCAACTTGTATTGAGATATCAGACAACATCGTCCGCATTTCCTCTTCAGATAACAATTCATACAACAATACTACAGCTTATATCGACTTTAACTCGATGAAATCGTATAATACGGCTGTTTTATCTAACGGAGACACCCTGTCGACAATTTCAGATATCAGCTTTGAAAACGGATGGGAGCTACTTAACGATACTGAGTTAATCCTTGACAGGATATGCAATAAAGCACGTCTTGTTGTCAATTCAAACACCATTGAATTATTCTACACATCCGACGATTCGTTTTGGGGTACTCCTGCGCCTCGTTTCGGTGTAACTAAAGGGTTGATCCTTAAAATAATAATAAACGGTTCCCGTATAATGGAAGCCACTAAAATAGATTATCTCAAACACTCCGTTAATCTACTTCCCAAATCATGGGGAAAATCTGTGTCAGCCCCGGAATACCAAAAAAGATTAAACGAAAGTGCAGTCACTACCGTCAATGTCTTTTCACAACAGCGCATCTGCTTCGATACATCTATTCCAAGGGAGACACAACTCTCTGATACTAAGGTGATGCGCTTTGCTAACGGAACAATTGTCGCAAAACTGGTAGATTTACCCGACAGCGCATGGAGATACAACATATTCGCTGAACTCAGTCAGTATTCCGATGGAGATGCATACGATAGAACGGGCTCTGTGTTTGTAATTCCTATGGACAAACAAATGTCGTTCCTCGACGGTCTTATATACGGTATTGATACCTTACCTTATTTTGTCGATAAATCGGGGAAAGAGTATCATGGACTGATCGCGACACCCACATATAACCCCCCTGTCGAACTGATCCGTTTCTATACCGCTTTCGGCACAAGAAAATATAATAAATACGAATATGGCACCTATCATTGGCGCGACTCCGTTGTCTTTAAACAAGACGTATCATATCTGGCCTCTTTGCTAAGCAATAAAGCCCTCATCGGTGTCTTTATAGGCAACTATGATAAAAACGGACATATCATAAACCTCGATCTAAAATTTCATCCTAATGATGAAAACGGCGTCAGAACAGAGGTCACACCTCTATTTTGCACATTGAATATCATGGAAATGGATGGACAGGATTACCCTGTGTTCTTTGAAAGTGACACTTTAAGTGTTGATTTTAATTTCGATGATAATCAGCAAGATATAATACTTAGTTATATCGCCACTGGCCACGGTGGATGGGGTGGAGGCGACGAGTTTAACAAGAAGCCGAATTGCATTCAACTTGACGACAAAGCCACATCGATAATCCCATGGAGATACGATTGCGCGAGTTATCGTGAGAGCAACCCCTGTTCCGGAAATTTCAACAACGGTTTATCCTCTTCCGATTACAGCCGCTCCGGATGGTGTCCGGGTACGATTACAAATCCCGTTGAAATTTTTTACAGCAAGTTACAAAAAGGAAAACATTGCCTGAAAATTTCAATTCCACAGGGACAACGTGAAGGAGGCAGCTTCAGCGCATGGAATGTATCCGGCATCCTTTTACACTAAGTAAGAGGTTTTATTATTTGAGGCTATCCTGTAACTTCACATTTTTTCAAAAAAAACGAAAATAAAGTACAACCTTACTGAAATATTATTATCTTTGCAGTCACAAAAAGATAAAGGACCCGTAGCTCAATTGGATTAGAGTATCTGACTACGGATCAGAAGGTTGTGGGTTCGACCCCCGCCGGGTTCACTAAAACAAAAAAGCTGTCCGATTTATCGAGACAGCTTTTTATTTTTCATTTCACGGTAGCAATCAATGCCTTACGATAAATTTACGTGAGATAAGCAGACCGTCTGTTTCAAACAAAGCGATATACATTCCATCAGGAAAATCGGAGACATCAAGTCGGATCTCATTATCGGCGACATTGGTATCTAACATACGTTGTCCCAAAGTGCTCACAATTGATATTGATTTAATGGCACCATTAACATTAATTTTCACATAGTCGTTGGCGGGATTAGGGGCGATAGATAATTTATTTTCCAAATTATATATTCCGTTATAATCATATAGCCGGCATATTTCTTCTGACAGAGATGTCTCGGAGCAATTGGAGGAACAATCGCTCGACAATTGATAGCAGTAAGTATTACCGAAAGAGACATCTGTATCCACATATTCGAACACATCTAAATCTAAGGAAACGAGAAACGAGCCGTCCTTATAGATATTATATGCAGAATTGACAGGCGCGTTTCCGGCAGTCCACATAAGT
>JAQVPY010000124.1 GCA_028701815.1 Bacteroidales bacterium
CTTGACAACCTCATAGCCGAAATGCTCAAAAATCCTCTTCACTATGTGATTCTTGCCGGAATGAATCTCTATGCCTACCTCCTTCTTCGAGTCTCCGTCATAATCAATGGTGTCAGCAGCGATAAACCCGTCCTCCAATTCAACACCTTCTGCTATCGATTGCATATCCTTCTTCGTTAATGGCTTATCCAACTCTGCATAATATATTTTCGTAACGTTCGACTTCGGATGCATTAACTTGTTCGCAAGCTCTCCATCGTTGGTAAATAACAACAAACCGGTAGTGTTTCTGTCAAGGCGCCCTACAGGAAATAATCTCTCCTTACAAGCTCCGTCTATCAACTGTAATACCGTATTGCGCTTTTGCGGATCAGACATGGTGGTGATATAACCCTTGGGCTTGTTTAAAAGTAAATATTTCAACTTTTCATTGTGTAAAGTCTCGTCACCTATCTGAACCTTGTCGGTCTTTTTTATCTTTGCACCAAGTGTATCAACAACCTCTCCGTTAACCTTAACACTCCCTGCTGTAATAAGCGTGTCTGCTTCGCGACGCGAACATACTCCTGCATCAGCAATGAATTTATTTAATCTGATAACTTCGCTTTCTTCAGCACTCTTAGCCTTGGGAGGTCTTCCTACCGGTCTTCTTCCGCTTCCACCTCTGTCATCTCTACGAGTGTATGAACGCTTTTCACCACGTCCTTCACTGTCTTCTCTACGGGTGTAGGGACGCTTTTCACCACGTCCTTCACTGTCTTCTCTACGGGTGTAGGGACGTCTTTCACCACGTCCTTCGCCGTCTTCTCTACGGGTGTAGGGACGTCTTTCACCACGTCTTTCGCCGTCTTCTCTACGGGTGTAGGGACGTCTTTCACCACGTCCTTCGCCGTCTTTTCTACGGGTGTAGGGACGTCTTTCACCACGTCCTTCGCCGTCTTCTCTACGGGTATAGGAACGCTTTTCACCACGTCCTTCGCCATCATCACGACGGGTATAGGAACGCTTTTCACCACGTCCTTCACCGTCTTCACGACGGGTATAGGAACGCTTTTCACCACGTCCTTCACCGTCTTCACGACGGGTATAGGAGCGTTTCTCGGTACGTCTTGGGCCATCATCACTTCTTGTGAATCGGCGTTTTGGCGTATACTCGATACTATCTTTTCCGATAGTATAATCATCGGAAGAGAGAATATTATCATCTCTTCTTGTCGTTGCGCGCGGAGCTCTCTCGGAGCTGTCATTATCCTCTGAAGAGAAGCGCTTTTGCAATGAATTTTCGTTGCTTTCTATTGCCATATTAAAAAATTTTGCAAATGTAGTAAAAATTTGTAAGTTATTATTTGTTAATGTAATTTGTCTATTGCCAAAATATACTAAATTTGCAACCATGAAAAACAGTATCGTATTTTTTGCAGCAGTTATCGGGTTGTTTATTTCAATCTTCGGATACAGTCAGTCGGCTACAGATGAAGATTTGGTTCAATTCTCAGGAATTGTATTATCTGCCGACAGTTTAAATCCCGTTTCATTTACTACCATCATAATTGCCGATTCCTCCGCCAAGAAGGGCGAATTTCTAAAGGGGACAGCCTCTGATTACTACGGTTTTTTTTCATTCATCGCCAAGAAAAACGACACCATATATTTTTCGGCCGTAGGGTATAAGCCGGCAACTTTTGTAATACCAGACACCATCGTTGACAGACGTTATTCTTTAATTCAGCTTATGGCGGCAGATACTATTCTTTTATCGGAATCCGTTATATATCCGTGGCCGTCGAAGGAAGATTTCAAAGATGTCTTTGTAAATTTGGACATTCCCGACGATGACATCACCGTTGCGAAGAAAAACATTGAGCTTGCCAAATTAAAAGAGGCGGCGCGCATGTATGCACGGGAAGGCAGTTTAAACTACAGACAATATATAAACAGTACGACGAGCAAGTTATATTATGCAGGGCAGATACCGCCGAACAATCTTTTGAATCCTTTTGCCTGGGCGCAGTTTATCAAGGCATGGAAAGAAGGCAAGTTTAAAACGGACAAGAAATTAAAAAAAGAGATAAAACGTCAGTTAGAAGTGGATAAACAAAGATGGGATTATGATGAATGGGAAGAAAAGGAATAGGTTAAACATATTGTTCGCATTGTTTTTTTGCTTTGTCGGTGCATCTCTTCATGCGCAGAAGGGTATGATTTCGGGGACGGTAACCGGTGAAAGCGGGAAATATCTTGATTTGGTAAACATTGTCCTCGACGACGGCAAAACGGGGACTACCACTAACAGCTCCGGATATTATGAGATAGCCGTTCCTGCTAACGATTCCACTATTATTTATGCAAAATATGTAGGATATCTTGTCGCTTCCGTAAAAATTTTCGTCAAAGAGGGGGAGCACAATACCGTTAACTTCATTTTAAAAGCAAGTGCCACAGACATTGACGGTGTCACTATTGAGGACAGGGAGATACGAAACTCGACATTTAGCAGCATTGACCCCAAAACGGTATTAGTAATTCCGAGTGTTTCCGGCGACATAGGTTCATTAATAAAAACTCTTCCGGGGGTTTCTGCCTCCAACGAACTTAGTTCTCAATATTCCGTCAGGGGCGGTAGTTATGATGAGAACATCATCTATGTTAACGGCATAGAGATATTCAGGCCTTTTTTAACGAGGACGGGACAACAGGAAGGGTTGAGTTTTGTAAACTCCGACCTCATCTCTTCTATTTACTTTTCCGCCGGTGGGTTTGAGGCAAGATATGGCGACAAGATGTCTTCAGTTCTCGACATAAAATACAGAAAGCCGACCGAATTTCACGTCTCCGCCACCCTTAGCCTTCTATCGTCTTCACTACACATAGAAGATAAAATCGGCAAATTCACCTACCTTGTAGGAGTACGTCAGAAGACCAGCTCCTATCTCTTAGGATCTTTAGACACAAAGGGGGAATACAAGCCCTCTTTTACTGACGTCCAGGGGCTGCTGACATATTCTTTCAACAAAAAATGGGAGTTGTCGTTTCTAGGAAATTATTCAAGAAACATTTACCGTTTTGTTCCCAAAACAAGAGAGACCGTTTTCGGCACTATTTCAGAGGCCTATAAGGTAATGATGTATATGGAAGGTAATGAGAATGATAAATTTAACAACGGCACCGGAGCCTTATCTTTAAAATACGCTCCTACCGATAACACAAACCTCACTCTTACTCTTTCCACGTATAAAAGTATAGAAAGTGAAAATTACGATATATTGAGCGAATATTGGCTTTCTGCTATTGATGAAAGCATGGGCTCAGAAAATTACGGAGAAGATACCGAGGTGTTAGGGGTCGGCACTTTTTTATCGCACGCGAGAAACAGATACGAGTCGTCTTTTTATACTGCCGATTTGAAAGGCTCGACACAAATAGGCGACCACTATATTCAATGGGGGGCTCAATACCGTCACGAAGACATATATGACATTGTGAAACAATGGGATATGACCGACTCAGCAGGATATACTATTCCCACATCCGTCGACTCCATAGGAGTCTCTTCGGATATTTATGATGCCGACTTCACATTAAATCTCTACGAGAACGTCGCCGCCATCAACTCATTACATTCAAACAGAATGAGCGCTTTTGTTCAGGACGCATGGTCTTTTGAAGGAAGAAAGGCCACTTACCATCTAACTTACGGCGTGCGTGCCACTTATTGGGACGTAAACAAACAGTTCAATGTAAGTCCGAGGGCGACTTTTTCCATAACCCCGGAATGGAAACACGACATGCTATTTCGTTTTTCAACAGGTTATTATTGTCAGCCGCCTACATATAGAGAGATGAGAGATACCGATGGTGTACTTCATACCGACGTAAAAGCGCAAACCTCCATCCATTTAGTGGCCGGTATGGACTGGAATTTGAATTTATGGGGGCGGCCTTTTAAATTCATCTCCGAAGCGTATTATAAATATCTGCCTCATCTTATCCCCTATACTATCGACAATGTGATGATTCAATACCATCCTGAATATTCCACTCAGGGGTATTCCACAGGATTAGACATCAAGCTCTGCGGCGAATTTGTACGAGGCGTAGATTCCTGGATAAGTCTATCTCTGATGAAAACAGAGGAGAGACTTAAAGGAGGGGAATATTTCCCCAGACCCTCCGACCAACTCGTGAATTTCTCCATCTTTTTGCAGGATTATATTCCCAACAATCCACGTTTTAAAATGCAGCTAAATCTGATGTTCGGGACAGGGCTTCCGGTAATCCCTCCTTATATGGAGCTCTTTACGCAGAAATATACATCGAGATATGCTCCTTATCGTCGCGTTGACATAGGTTTCTCCTGGCAGATTGTAAGCGACATGGTAAGGTCGGACTGGAACTTTTTAAACAGGTTTACAGACATTTCCCTCACGGCTGAAATCTTAAACATCTTGGATATAAGCAACACCATCTCTTATACGTGGATTACCGACGTCTCCGGACGACTTTATGGCGTTCCGGATTACCTGACGCCTTTGATGGCAAATATTAAATTATCAGTCAAATATTGATTAACAGACGATGAGTATATTAATTAAAAACGTTTTCTTTAAAGAAGAGCCTGTCGACATTTATATCGAAGGTAACATCATTAAACAAATGGGCCAGGGACTTTCTGCACAGATACGAGCCGACAAGGTCATAGACGGCACCAATAAGGCTGTCATCGCAGGTCTCGTCAACTGTCACACCCACTCCGCAATGACTCTGTTCAGAGGCTGGGGTGACGACATGGAGCTCGAAGCATGGCTGTCGGAAAAAATATGGCCGTATGAGGCTCGACTTACCGATGAGATGGTATATTGGGGAGCCCGGCTGGCATGTCTCGAGATGATAAAAACCGGAACAACCTGTTTCAACGACATGTATTGGAAGATGGATGCCATATCAACAGCCGTCGAAGAATCCGGCCTTCGCGCCGTTTTATCGTCTGTAACCCTGGATTCTTCTAACACCCAGACAGTTAGTGACATCGTCGCTCCCATCAAAGAATCTCATAAAAAAGCCGGCAAATTCTCCGACAGAATCACTTTTGCCTTGGGACCGCACGCAATATATACTGTAAGCAAAGACATCTTCAAATGGATAGACTCCTATTCTAAAGATAACAACCTGCTTATCCATACGCATTTGTCGGAGACTCCTACTGAATATGACAACTGCGTAAAAGCACACGGATTGAGTCCCGTAAGATACCTCAACAGTATCGGACTTTTATCGCCTCGCCTTATAGTCGCCCACTGTCTGTGGCTTGACAGCGAAGAGATTCAGATGCTCGCCGACAACGATGTTAAAGTCGTCCATAACCCTAACTCAAATCTTAAACTCGCCTCCGGATATAAATTTAAATATCACGAGATGAAAGATAAAGGCATAACCGTAGGCATTGGCACCGACGGATGTTCTTCGTCGAATAACCTTGACATGATTGAAGCTACCAAAGTAGCTTCCTTAATAGGAAAAGCTTGGCGCGACGACCCGACAGCAACACCGGCCAAAGAGATGTTCAAATGCGCCACGGTCAACGGCGGCATCATCTTAAGACAAAATGTCGGCAAAGTGAAGGAAGGTTATCTGGCCGATCTGGCTTTAGTAGACCTTAACTCCACAGCCTTTACGCCCAACTTCAACTTTATATCCAATCTAATATATGCTGCCCATGGGGATAATGTTGACACCGTCATCTGCAACGGAAAAATTTTGATGGAAAACCGCCACGTGGAAGGAGAAGAAGAAATTATGCGCATGGCCACCCTATCTGCAAGAAAATTATTCTTTAACAAATAAACTTATGTTCGCCGTAGGAAAGTGTTTAATATCCGATGATATAAAAGACAAATGTTTTTGTTGCAACCTCGCCGACTGTAAGGGTTGTTGTTGCGTAGAAGGCGATATGGGTGCACCGTTGGAAGAAGAAGAGATATCTCTTTTAGAAGATTATATCGAAAGAATCCTGCCGCTTATGACAAAAGAGGGACAAGACGTGATTAGGGAAAACGGCACCTTTGAAATGGGCATCACCGGCGAATACGTCACCCCCCTCATCAACGACAGAGACTGTGCATATATTTATTACGACAACGGTATCGCGAAATGCTGCATCGAAACGGCGTACGGCAAGGGGTTAATCCCTTTCAACAAGCCCATCTCATGCCATCTTTATCCCATAAGACTTAGCAAATATAAAGACACCATCGCCGTCAACTACGACGAATGGGAAATATGTAAAGACGCCGTGAGAAACGGTCGCGCTAAAGGAATTAAGTTATATGAGTTCCTTAAAGATCCCCTGATTCGTAAATTTGGGGAAGAATGGTACGAAGAGCTGCTTAAAAAAGTACACGAATAAAATTCCTTATCCGAACTTTTTCGTACCTTTGCAAAAATTTAGGAGAGCTGCCAGAGTGGTCGATCGGGGCAGACTCGAAATCTGTTGTACCCTTCGGGGTACCGGGGGTTCGAATCCCTCGCTCTCCGCATTCTTATTAATTATATTTAAAATTTCTTTATGAAAAAATTATGGATACCTCTTGTTTTTTTATGTTCGATGCTACACGCACAACAACATGGCGATTTGGACCAGACTTTCGGAACCAA
>JAQVPY010000125.1 GCA_028701815.1 Bacteroidales bacterium
CATATTGTTCAGCGTTTACGGTTATTCATTAAATGGTCAAACTCTTCTTTGTGAATGAGTATGTTGTTGCCTTGTTTGATTTTGGGCAGGTTGTGTATTCGTATAAGGTCGTAAATGTGGCTCCTGCCGATTTGGTATCTGTCTGTAATCTCTGGAACTGTGTAGTAGCTTGAGGCGATTGAATCGTCAAGTCCTCTTGATCTGTCCCAATGGATTTTGGAGATAAGGGTTTCTTTACCCTGTTTCTTTTTGGGCATCCGGTGTTCGGAGGTGTATTCGTATATGTATTGTTTTGTAAGGCCGAATTTCTCTGCTATTTGGGCTGTGGTGTACCATTCGGAGATGTCTGAGTATTTCTTTTTTGAGAAGAGTAACTTGACTGTGACGGCTGGGTAGTATCCTTTGCCGTTGATGATAGCAGGGCTTATGTTCTTGGATTTTAGCTTCTTGAAGAACCAGGCTTCTGAGATGCCGTATGTTTCAAGGGCTTCTCTTTTGGTGATGAGATTCTCTTTATCATCCTCGGTTTCTGTTGATTGCGTAGTTGATGTGTTGTTCGAAAATTGTTCGAGTTCGGTACGGCGGATTCTTGTTATTCTTTCGCTGATGCGTTGCGTCTGTAGTTTTCCGTCTTTGATAAGTTTGTAAATGGTGGGACGGGAGATCCCCAACAGAGTGGATGCCTGGGAAATTGAGAGGTAGTCTTTTTCAGAAAGTTCGGCACGGCGTTGCTGCTTGAGAATATTGCTTCTGTCGGAGATGAATTTCAGTTTGTCAGTTTCCTTTTTTGCGCGGTTGGCACAAGTAGGACTGCAATATCTTGTAGTGCTCTTGGCGGCAGTGAAGATATTGCCGCAAAATTGACAAACTTTCTTATACTCAAAATTTCTTTCCATTTTTCTACTTCATCTTGGCAGTGTTAGGAGTCAATATTTGTTAAATAGCGTAAAGCGATGTAAAGTGGTGTAAAATCTATGTATCACATCGGTTTAATATTTTCCGTTTGTACCGCCGTGGTACAAATGTGGTACAAAAATAAGCAGAAAAAGGATAAATAACAATAAAAGGCTATAAATGTTATTCAATAGTAAATTACCTATAATCAAAGGATTATTGGTAATTGTTAATAAGTAGTATAAGGATGATTATCGGGGGCTACTTCCCGATGCAAAACTTGCTGAAGATAGAAGACAAGACGTCTTCGGTGCTGATGTCGCCGACAATGGAGCCGAGGTTAAAGGCGGTCTGACGAATGTCGATAGCTAACAGGTCTGCGGGAACGTTGTCCGCAAAGGCTTTTTTTGCAGATGCGATAGACTCTAAGGCGCGAATGAGGGCTTCGTAGTGACGTACTCCGGTAACAGTCGGAACGCCAGTGACACCCTTGGATTCGACGTATTGATATAGCGTCTCGTTTATTTGATTTATGTTAAGTTTCTGCTTGGCAGAGATGATAACAGTGTCGATGGGAAGTCCGTTGGCTGTAATGCTCCCCCACTCCGGTACGCTGTCAATTTTATCTTCCTTGTTTCCTACAATAATCCATTTCTTTGTATCATCAGTAATATGACCGGTAAATTCGTCGATTTCGCTTTGCAGCGACTTGATATCAGTCTGCGTAAGATCTACTACGTGAAGCACGATGTCAGCCTTGTTGATACGTTCGATAGTCTTTTCAATGCCGATAGATTCAATCACGTCCTGAGTTGCATGTAATCCGGCCGTATCTATGAACCTAAAAGGATAACCGTTGATATTGATGACATCTTCTATCACGTCACGAGTCGTTCCGGGAATATCGGAGACAATAGCTCTGTCTTCCTTAAGAAGGGCGTTTAAAAGTGTAGACTTTCCCACATTGGGTTTGCCTATGATTGCGACAGGAATACCTGTTTTCAGCGCATTGCCGAGTTCAAAGGATTTAGCTAAAGCCGTAACCTCTTTTTCAATGGTTTCGAGAAGATTAATCAACTCCGTTCTATCGGCAAAAGCGACATCTTCTTCGCTAAAATCAAGTTCAAGTTCAAGAAGAGATAAAAGATGGAGCAATTTGTCTCTCAATTCTTTAATAAACGATGAGTAAGTACCCTTCAGATGTCTCACTGCCACATCATGTGCCTGTTTATTTTCGGAAGATATCAGGTCGGCAACGGCTTCCGACTGTGCGAGGTCGAGTTTCCCGTTACGGTAAGCGCGGAAGGTAAACTCACCCGGGAGGGCGAGTCTTGCGCCATTGGAGACGAGTATTTCGAGGATGGTCTTTTGAATATAAACGGAACCATGGCAGGATATTTCGACTAAATCTTCGCCGGTATAGCTGTGAGGGGCTTGAAAGTATGCGGTAACTGTTTCGTCGACCATTTCGCCGTTGTTATCCAGAAAAGATCCGTAGACGCATGTAGAATGAGAGAGGGTCTTATTGGCTTTAGGGATGAATGATTTTAACGCGATATCGCGAGCCTCACTGCCGGAGAGACGGATTACAGCGATGGCACCGCATCCGGGGGGAGTTGAAATTGCGCATATAGTATCATTATTACAATATGAAATCATCATTGCCCATTAGTTGTTATATTCAAAAGCGCCTATATCCGGAGCTTCGTCGTTGATTCGGCTGACATTATCATGGTCGTTATAAATCGGCAAAAGCGATTCATTGATCACATCTCGGCTACCCTTGTTCACCACAGGGGAAGCAGAACCGTCGATATGATAATTATAAGTACTGAAGTTTCTAAAGACCGGATATCCGGAATATATACAGTCCTCGGAATACTGTTGGATGGTTTCGAGGTTATCATTAGAGATTCTCATCAATGAATTCTTAAACGAAAGGTTAAATAGATAATCGTCGGAAGAGGCTTTATCTATGAAGACTTCATTATCTCGTGAGCCGTATATAATACAGTTACCAAAAAACGCCTGTTCGAGATTAAAAGGATGTTCCGCATTAAGGGAGTCAAGGGCATAGTTATTAATATAAACGGAAGAAGCATCTTCACGGGAAGAAGCGAAGTTAGCGAAGGTGCAGTTTCTAAAATCGTAGTACCCGCCGAGAGTAAGAGCCATCAGGTAAGCCGAGCAGTCGCCAACGATGCTGTTAGCACCGATAATACCGTAAAACACGCTATATATGCCATAGCCGCTCATATTATATATTTCGACATTATCGAGAAGGAGTATGCCGCCCATCGGTTCCTGGAGCGTTTCGGTTTGTATGCCGATGAATCCGTTTTTGATGATGGCGTAATGGATTTCATTATTTTCAGCGCCTTCATTAATCCATATTCTATCCCACTGTCCGGCTTCATCATCCCATTCCGGTTCCGTTCTATCGCCTTCAAACACAACGCGGTCCGATTCGGTTCCGAGCACCTTAAGGTTACCGCACTTATAAATCCACAGACCGCCACCGCTATGGAAACAGACTTTTGTGTATTGGTATATAGTAAGTGAGCCGGTAGAGTCCACCACAGCCCATCCGTAGATGACGTATGGCTTTTCGTTTGTCCATACAGTAGATTCGTTTTCGCCGGCGACTACTTTATAGGTGATGTTATCATTAAGATATGTATCGGCGACAATATAATTGGCATCTTGTCCCCAAGCCACGAGTTTCACGTATTTCCTATTATCTTCGACAGAGAAGCATATAGAATCCTCGACGACGAGAGGCGTATTAATATTTGTCGGGTCTATTCTGACCTTTGCAAAGACGAAAATGCTGTCGTGAGGGGGGATTTCTACGTTAGTAACGTCTCCGGGGGTACCATCAACGTTGATACTGTAAGAAGAGTTTGAGCCGCCGCAGACGAAAACTTCGTCGAGTGTCATAGCGACGTTGTTATTATTATATACTTTAAATATTTGTGTAGAAGAGCCGATAGTAGTAAACACTGTATCGAACATGAGGGTATCTGTTGACAGTTCAAACTCTGTAGGGCGGGTTTCGTCGACAGGTTTGCACGACAATACGCCAAATAATGGCATACACAATAAAACGAATTTAACAATGAATTTGCTATTCATACGATCACGATATAATTTGCAAAGATAAACAAATTGGGGAAAATGGAGGTCATCAAGTTTTTTTGCTTACAATTCTTTCAGCGATTGCTTGGTGCCGGCGATTTGTTTACTGTATCTGTCGGAATCCTTATTGAGTTCCTTATACATTTTCAGGGTCTTTTGATAGTATTTTTTCGCTTCACGTTTGTTACCGGCGG
Organism: Bacteroidales bacterium; assembly: GCA_028701815.1. GTDB lineage: Bacteria > Bacteroidota > Bacteroidia > Bacteroidales > BM520 > RGIG7150. The sequence goes on from JAQVPY010000125.1 coordinate 4,227, forward strand.
CAGCATAAATATTAGCAGCAATATTGTGTATTTGCGCGTTGAGGGCAGAATAAGCACGAGTGCTGTTGTCGGCAAGTGTTTGAGAATATCCCAACGCTTTAGTAATGTTTTCTATAGCTTCGTCATATCTTTCCAATTTTTCGAAAGCGCGCGCATAGTTTGCATAATATATTGCAATATAATAATCGTGGTCTGACGTAAGTTGCAGAGCATATTCAAGAGCCCGAGCCGAGCAATCCAAGGCGCGTTCATATTCACCGTTTTTTCTAAGCATTGAGCCCAGATTATTCAGGGTATTCGCCGAATAGAACTTATATGCTTCGGGGTTATACTCCATCATCTCGGCACAAATCTTCAAACTTTTATTGTGAAACTCCTCCGACTTATCGAACATTTTTCGTTGCGAATATAGTGAGCCGATATTTCCATATAGTATTACGAGATAATCGTTATATAAAAGCGGATTTACTGTAGCCAGTCTGCTCAGGATAGATTCAGCATCGAGATAGCATTTTTCGGCATTTTCAAATTCGCGGTAATCGTGATAAAGCTTTCCGAGATTCATAAATGAGTTAGCGAGCAGATATTCATATTTATGCGGGTCGTCTTTTGCCAGTTGTTCTCGAAGGGAGATAGCTTTTGTCAGATTTTCGATAGCCTTATCTTTATCGAGCAGAGTGATATATAGTGTGCCGAGGTTATTCAGCACGGAAGCATATTCCGAATTATAAACCGTGTCTGAGGTGACAAGGTTTTGTCTGATTTCGGCAGTTTTAATATAAGTACTTTCAGCCTTATCAAGCTCATTATCATCCTGATACACGTTACCGAGAGTATTTAAGCAATAGGAAAGTTCCAATAAATACGGCTCTTCGTTTCCGCTATATTTTTCAGCTGTTTCGATTGCTTTAAGAAGATATTTCTCCGCCTCCGGGTAGTTTTTAAGTTTGTAGTAGGTATGTCCGAGATTTTGATAAAGAGATGTCAGTTGCAATGGCGAAGTGGCGACAGGTAAAGCGGCATTTGCCACAGCGACAGCCTCATCATACTGTTGGTGAAGAATTAGGAAAGACATGTATTCAAAGGCGTTATCATAATTATTCTCTGCGAGGCATATTTGTTTAAGTATTTCCTCAGCGGTTCGGATATTATCCTTACCTGCGGCTATTTGGCGAAATTCGGCTTCTTTTTTCAGTTGTGGTACGAGGAGAGTAACAGCCTCTGCCGATTCGTTTCTCAATGTAGTTTTATCTTTAAGTTTCATCAGCAGTTGCTGGTCGTCATATAGTTTAACAGCCGCCTCTACTCCGTCATTTTCGAGAAGGTAGAGGGCTTTTGCGCTAATGGAGTCCATGTCGTCCTTATTAATTCTTGCGAACATATCGGCATATTCGTCGATACGCGAATAAGCTTGTTGCAGAGCCTTTTCAGCGTTGGCGATATGTTTGCCATATTCTTCGATAGTAATCGACTGATTATCCAGTTGGCTTTTAAGGATTGATATATTATTTTTATAGGAATTAATCTGATATTGGTCGATGAGGTCGTAGTATTTCAGTCTGGCTTCTGCCACGGTTCCTTTTGGGGCGAGGATAATTTTCAGCGTATCTTTTTCAGTAAGGGTCCACCCGTTTTTCAGATCTCTTGCATTTACCACTTCGAAGCCGTCTTTAACGACTCGAATATTATATATCATATCTCCGGCATGTTTTTCGGAAAAGCGAAAGGTATACAATCCATTTATGTCGCTCATGCAGGGTTGGACATCTGTTGTCGTCGGCAAGGTAATACTGACGCCTGAAACGGGGCTGCTATTGGAGTTTAATTCGAGCACGACTCCAATCTGGTTCACTTGGGAAAAGGCGACATTACAAAACAGTAACAGCAGGACGGCAGTAAAATAGAAGCGTTTCATAGAAATAATCATTACAATAAGATTGTTTTTTTTGAAGTACAAATATGGGCAAAAAAAGTGAGAAAACGAATAACCCATAAAAAAAAAGAAAGAGGATTTCCTCTTTCTTTTTAAGCGTTTTTTTTAATTTACAATTCCTAAATAAATGATTTTTATTTATCAAGATTAAATGTTTTTGCCACTGCCTCATAATCACTAAGATCTATTTCAGGATATTTATTCAATTCCGGAGCAGGTATTGTAACCACTCTCAATTGGTTAAATGATGGTTGTGTAGTTAAATAATATCCATCCGCCAATCTTACCTGTACTTCAACCATTCCGGTAATAAACAATGGGTTAACGTAAATCGGTGTATCATCAGTAGTATAATATACAAAAGGCAGTTGTCTATAAGTATTTGGCACTCTTGCATAAACAAGATCTACGCCTGTTTCCAGAACATTATTAGTAATGTCCGAACAATATAAGTCGCAATACCAAAAATAATTTGTCCAGTCCATT
>JAQVPY010000126.1 GCA_028701815.1 Bacteroidales bacterium
CCCGTGATGCCCGGACAGACCGGAACTGTCTCCGTTACATATAATTCTACTAAGAACGCAACAACCAACCCCTTCGGCAAAACTGTACACGTATTGGTGAATATTAACGACCCCGTTACCAATAAGCCTAAAGACATAGGCCTTACAATTAAAGGTCACGTGGTTAAAGAATTAAGCTCTTCAAGCATCGCAGAACTCGGTACGGAAGTTATCGACCTCGGCGAATTCAAGAAGAATAAAAAGATAGAAACATCGTTTATCGTTAAAAATGCAGGCAACAAGGCTTTTAATATTATCGAAGTTACTTGCGGCTCTCCTAATGTAACCGTTGACGGCTTTGAGGCAGTGGTTCCCCAAGCAGGTCAGACAATCATCGAACTTGTCGTTAACACCCAGAATATTTGTGAAAGGGGTGAGTCTGTAAAGTTTCCCGTAATCGTAAAAACGGATGCCGATACTAATAAGGAATTACAAATAACGGTAGTCGGAACAAGAATAAAATAAAAAAGGGGAATTAAAAAAATGTCGGAGTGGCGAGACTCGAACTCGCGACCTCTTGACCCCCAGTCAAGCACGCTAAACCAACTGCGCCACACCCCGTCATTATTTACGGGTGCAAAGATATAAAATTTTTATTAATGGTTGCGTGTATATAAAAAATATTTCAGTTTCTAATAATAGCATGTTGAATCCTTCCGAAATAGATATAATGTCGCCGATAGGGTCGTTTGAAGCCCTCGCGGCGGCAATACAATCCGGAGCAGGTTCCGTTTATTTCGGAGTCGATAAGATGAATATGCGCGCTCGTGCTTCCTCGCAGAATTTTACGATAGAAGACCTCGCGGAGATATCGACTATTTGTAAGAAACATCATATTCATTCATACCTCACACTCAATATTGTGATGTATGATGAGGAATATGAGGAAGTTAAACTTATCCTCGACGCAGCAAAAGCCAACGATATCTCGGCCGTAATTGCTACCGATATGGCGGTGATACTCTATGCACGCAGCATAAACCTCGAAGTCCATATCTCCACCCAATGTAATGTCTGCAATTTTCATGCGGTTAAATACTATTCCCGCTTCGCCGACGTGATTGTACTTGCAAGAGAACTTAACCTGAAACAGGTGAAATATATCTGTGATAAGATTAAAGAAGAAAATATCTGCGGTCCTAATGGCAACCTCCTGCAAATAGAGCTTTTTGTCCATGGCGCCCTGTGTATGTCTATCTCCGGAAAATGTTACCTCAGTCTCGATACCTACGGACCCGAGGCTTCCGCAAACCGCGGCAGCTGCTATCAACTCTGCCGCCGTCAGTATACGGTTTACGATAAGGACAGAGAAATCGCACTCGATATCGATGGCTCTTATATCATGTCCCCTAAAGATCTGAAGACGATAGATTTTCTCGACCAGATCCTCGCTGCCGGAGTAACGGTCTTGAAAATTGAAGGACGCGGCAGAGGAGCAGATTACGTGAAAACGGTTACACAGTGCTATAAGGAAGCCGTGATAGCCTATTGCGACAACTCTTTTACGCAAGAAAAAATAGACGAATGGAATACGAAGCTGAAATCGGTGTTTAACAGGGAGTTCAGCGGAGGATATTACCTCGGACGTAACCTTATAGAGTGGACTAATCTCTATGGAAACAGAGCTACCAAGGTGAAAAAATATATCGGTTCGGTAACGAACTATTTTACTAAGAAGGAAGTGGCAGAGATCACACTCGACGCCGACGAATTGTCGGTGGGCGACGAGATTATGATTATAGGGAAGACTACCGGCGTGGAACAAATGGTCGTGAAGGAACTGTTTTATGACAATCAGCCGGTGACTACGGCTCCTAAAGGAGACGCTTGCTCTGTGCCGTTTTCTACATACCTTAGAAGGTCGGATAAAGTATACAAATTAATATCGCCTTCAGAATTCAACGAATAGCTATTTATTATTAAAGTTTTTTTTATTAACTTTTCAAAATAATTTCATTAAAACTTATCGTTATGAATATCAATTACATAGAGCATATCGGGATTGCTGTTAAAAGTATTGACGAATGTTTGCCCTATTATGAAAACGTTTTAGGATTAAAATGTTACAGCGTTGAAGTAGTAGAAGATCAGAAGGTGAAGACTGCTTTTTTTAAGATCGGTCAGACTAAGATCGAATTATTGGAGCCCACCTGTCCTGAGAGCACTATCGCCGCTTTTATAGAAAAACGCGGTGAGGGCATTCATCACATCGCTTATTGTGTTGACAGTGTAGAAGAGGCTCTTGGAGAAGTTACCGAAAAGGGCGTTCGTACAATAGACAAGGAACCGAGACATGGAGCGGAGGGCTTGAATATTGCGTTTTTACACCCGAAAGCTACATGTAGTGTGCTGACGGAGATATGTGAAGATCCAAAAAGACAGAAGTAAAATTATAAAATATCGAACATGAACAATCAGGAAAAATTAAATCAGCTTATTGAGTTGCGTCAGAAAGCTCAACTCGGCGGCGGTGCTGACAGAATTGAAAAGCAGCACGCTCAAGGAAAGTTCACGGCACGTGAAAGGATCCTTATGCTTTTAGACGAAGGGAGCTTCGAGGAATATGATATGTTTGTTACCCACAGATGTACCAATTTCGGTCTCGAGAAGCAGTTAATCCTCGGCGACGGTGTTGTAACCGGTCGCGGGACTATCGACGGCAGAATCGTTTTTGTGTTTTCACAGGACTTTACCGTGATGGGTGGCAGCTTGTCGGAGACATTCGCGCAGAAGATATGTAAGATAATGGATCAGGCTCTGAAGATCGGAGCACCGCTTATCGGTATTAACGACAGTGGTGGAGCACGTATTCAGGAAGGCGTTACAAGTTTGGCGGGCTATGCCGAAATCTTCGAACGTAATATCATAGCTTCCGGCGTGGTTCCACAGATTTCAGCAATTTTCGGTCCTTGTGCCGGCGGCGCGGTTTATTCTCCGGCTCTTACCGACTTTATCATCATGAGCGAAAAGAATGCTTATATGTTCGTTACAGGCCCTAAGGTTACCAGAACCGTGACAGGTGAAGATATCTCTATTGAAGACCTCGGCGGTGCCAATGTTCATGCAACTAAATCGGGCGTGGCCCATTTTAAAGTCGCTAACGAAGAAGAAGGCCTTATGCTGATAAGAAAACTCCTTGAATATATGCCTAACAACAATATGGAAGATCCTATCGTTACCCCGTGTAATGATCCTGTCGACCGTCTCGAAGATTTTCTGAATGATATTATCCCCGATAATCCCAACCAGCCTTATGATGTCCTCGATATCATACATGCGGTAATTGATAACGGTGAGTTTTTGGAAGTCCACAGCAATTATGCAAAGAATATGATAGTAGGCTTTGCAAAATTCAATGGCATGCCGGTAGGTATCGTTGCCAATCAGCCTAAATTTTTAGCCGGTGTTCTCGATATAGAAGCTTCACGTAAGGGTGCCCGTTTCGTCCGTTTCTGCGATGCTTTCAATATCCCGCTGGTAACCTTCGTAGATGTTCCCGGATTCCTCCCGGGTTCAAATCAGGAATACGGCGGTATTATCATCCATGGCGCCAAGCTGCTGTTCGCTTTTGGAGAAGCTACAGTGCCTAAGATAACTATTACCTTAAGAAAATCTTATGGCGGAGCTCACGACGTTATGAGCTGCAAACAGTTGAAAGCAGACATCAATTACGCATGGCCGTCAGCTGAAATCGCAGTGATGGGCGCAAAAGGTGCAATTGAAGTACTCGAGGCTAAAGCCCTAAAATCTCTCTCTTCCGAAGAAGAAAAGGCAAATTATTTTAAAGAAAAAGAGACAGAATATCAGGATATGTTTGCTAACCCGTTTCAGGCAGCAAAATATGGCTATATAGACGATGTAATCGAGCCGAGAAATACCCGCTTTAGAATCATCAGAGCTTTGTCGACGCTTTCAACAAAGAAAGATTCGATGCCTCCTAAGAAACACTCTAATTTACCACTGTAATTAATAGATAGTTATGAATAATATTATTATAGCAATTACATGGGACTGGGGGGCTTTTGACTCATTCGCCCTAACAGTGGGTGTAGTAGGAGTGCTCGTAGTCTTCTTCGCATTATTGTTTCTGTCAATCATTTACAGAATCGTTCCTAAACTGATAAACTTTAAGTTCAAGAGGAGAGCAAAGAAAAACAATGTAGCGATGCCTGCAGAAGAGGAGATATTGGTTCCCGGAGAGGTAAATGCGGCGATAGGAGCAGCGATTTACTTGTATTTAAATGATTTACACGATGTCGAAAATCCGGTCCTTACTGTTGACAACAGAGAAGTGCGCAGACAGTCGCCATGGTCAGATAAACATCAGTTTTTAAATCAAAATGTTAAAAGATAGAAGGCGTTTTATAAATAAGAAAAAATAAAGAGATGAAATCATATAATTTTACAATCAATGGCAACAAATATCATGTAGATATTGTCAAACATGAAGATAGAGATATTACCCTTGAGGTTAATGGTACATCATACGTGGTGTCAACCGATAAAATGGCGCCTACTAAGGCTCCGTCAAAGACACCAATGGTGGTTCGCAAGGATGCAACCCCGAGTGTCCCCGTAATGAGCGGGACTTCTGTTGCTCAGACAATTAAAGCGCCTCTGCCGGGCAATATTCTTAATATTCTTGTAAAAGAAGGCGACAGCGTTCAAAAAGGTCAGAAATTACTCGTTTATGAAGCTATGAAGATGGAAAATGACGTGCTAGCCGAAGGCAACGGAGTCGTTTCTAAAATATTTGTTAGCGTAGGTGATACTATTCTTCAAGGTGCTACTTTAATGGATATTAAATAATAAAGAGCTATGAATAAGAATCCATTAAAAAACAGTTCTCCTGTAAGAAAAGCATTGACAATGCTGTTTCTTATAGTCATTGTGCTGTTCGGCTCTGCTTTTATAGTAGGCGGAGAAGAAGACAAGACAGCTGTTCAGACTGAACAGCTTGTCACTGCTGATACTTCCGGAACCACTGTAGCTGAAGATGTCACAACAGTTGATCCGCAAACAGCGGAAGAAGAGGTTACTCCCAGTGCGTGGGACGGCGTAAAGCAATTTCTTAAATATACCGGTTTCGCCAATTGTACCCGCGGTCACCTTATTATGATTGTTGTAGGATTGATATTTATATTCCTCGCAATAAGATTTGAATTTGAGCCCATGCTGCTTATCCCTATAGGCATCGGTATTATCATAGGTAATATCCCGTTTATGGAAGGTGCAGGATTGAAAGTCGGTATCTATGAACAGGGTAGCGTACTCAACTATTTGTATTTTGGGGTAACTCAAGGGATTTATCCGCCTCTTATCTTCCTCGGTATCGGGGCAATGACTGACTTCTCCTCTTTGATATCTAATCCGAAGCTGATGCTCCTCGGTGCTGCAGCCCAGGTAGGTATCTTTATCACTTTCTGGAGCGCTTTGATGCTCGGATTTGCACCGCCTGAAGCAGGTGCTATCGGCATCATCGGAGGTGCAGACGGCCCTACAGCTATCTTTATGTCGTCAATGCTCGCCAACGGAAAGAATGTGATGCAGACGGGCGCCTTTGCCGGTCAGACTGTCGATAATCTCATCGGACCTATCGCTATCGCAGCATATTCATATATGGCCTTAGTGCCTGTTATCCAGCCGCCTGTGATGAGGCTCCTGACCACTAAGAAAGAGAGAATGATCCACATGAAACCGCCGAGAACCGTCTCTAAAATAGAGAAGATCTGTTTCCCGATTATCGGTTTAATAATGACCTGTTTTATCGCCCCCAGCGCATTACCGCTGTTAGGTATGCTTTTCTTCGGTAACCTTTTGAGAGAGAGCGGTGTCACCAAACGTTTAGCCAATACGGCAAGCAATGCTTTGATAGACATCGTAACCATCATCCTCGGTCTCACCGTTGGAGCTTCTACCCAGGCTACAGTGTTCCTCACCGACAAATCTATCATGATCTTCGTACTCGGAGCCTTGTCTTTCATTATAGCCACCGCTTGCGGCGTGTTATTTGCGAAGATAATGAACCTGTTCCTTAAGGGCGACAACAAGATCAACCCGTTGATCGGAGCCGCCGGCGTTTCCGCTGTCCCCGACAGCGCACGTGTGGCCCAGATCGAAGGACAGAAAGCCGACCCGTCGAATTTCCTGTTGATGCATGCAATGGCTCCAAACGTCGCCGGAGTCATCGGCTCTGCCGTGGCTGCCGGAATTATGCTGAGCTTCTTGCTTACGTTTTAGTGGCGTGGTCAGTAGTTAGTGGACAGTGGTCAGTGGTCAGTGATCAGTGGACAGTGGTTAGTGATTAGTGGACAGTGATTAGTGGACAGTGGACGTGTTTCGCGCGCTGACGCGCGGGACAATGACTATCGATAATAAAACACCTCCGGAGGGAATCTCTTGGGGGTGTTTTTTTTTAGTGGACAGTGGACAGTGGTTAGTGGACAGTGGTTAGTGGACGTGTGTCAATGCCTAAATAAGGTTGACCGTTTATTAACTAATTTAATTGATTCATTTTTAAAATTGATTCTGTTTTTTGCAGGTAAATATGAGCTGCTTTTTTCTTGGTAAAATGAGATGGGACTTG
>JAQVPY010000127.1 GCA_028701815.1 Bacteroidales bacterium
CCTACAGCCACGGTAATTAATACCGATATTATTATTGCCAATAAATCATCTTTTCCGCTGAACAAAGTATAAAAACCGAAATCTCCCGGGCCGAATGCCAAAGAAAAAGGCAGTGCTAATAACATCCGGAAGGATTCCAGAAGTAATAACAGGCCGATAACCTTCGATAAAAGCTGAAAATTTATACGGTTCATCTTACGATATTTTTTTGGCAGCGGCAAACATACTCATTTTTTGGGAATTGAAACGTTTTTTTTGCAAAAAACGTTTACCTTTGCCAATTGTTATTTTTTAATAATTGCCGTCTTATGCCAAGTGTTACAATCAAAATGACCGACATCCGCCTTTGGGGATATCATGGATGCCTCCCACAGGAACGAACAATAGGAGCACAGTATTCTATTGACGTGGAGTTGTATTTCAACTCGAGTAAGGCTGAGAAAACCGACTGTCTCATCGACACCATTGATTATCCGGAAGTCTACGAGGTGATCAAAAAGTCGTTTGCCTCCCCCGTGAATCTGATGGAACACCTATGCAGAAAAATCCTCGACGATTTACATTATAACTTTCCAAAATTAACTAATTCTACAATAACTATTCATAAATTAAATCCCCCTGTTTCCGGCGAAATAGGAGCAGTTTCATTTACCTTATCTCATAAATAAACCCCCTTATGAAAAAACTTTCATCCATTTTAATTTCTTGTTTCTTCTTTTCTCAAATTCTGTTAGCTCAAGATGTTACCGTCAGTTTCCCATTTCCCTCCGTTGTTACCAATGATGGTTATGTGGCCTTGCATTTCGACGGCTGCGTGAGCGTTTCCGAACCCGGCGAACCGCAAATCCCCTGTATGTTCTATAATTTACTGATAGCGCAAAACTCCGTTACCGATACCGTCATCATTAAGGATATCGAGTATTACGACGAAGTTATCACAGGACGTTTGATGCCGGCACCTACACCTCAACCGATATCTCAAAGACACTCCGGCACACCTGCCACTGAAGAAAATGCTTCTATTTATTCATCATCTCTTTTCCCTGAGCAGCAAATAACTTATTCAAAAACGGCCTTTTTATGCGGCTATGGCATTACTCCATTCATAATAAATGCAGTAGAATACTACCCACAAGAAAATATTATAAAAGTAGTCAAAAATATTACCTTCTCCAATATCTCAAAAGCTTCCAAAACCGAACTGAAAGTCAGAAAAGATCAAAGAACTATTAAAAGAATAAAAAATATTGCCAACGATTATTCTTTAATTGATACTTATTCCGTCTCCTCTCAGAAAAGTGAAGAGGAGGTAGACTTGTTGATCATTACAAATAACATCCTTGCATCAAGTTTTGAAAATTATGTAAACTATAAAGAACGTACGGGTTATTTCACCAAAGTAGTGTCTGTAGACGACATCGCTGAACAATATGACGGCGTTGACTTGCAAGATAAGATTAGAAATTGTATCAAAGACTATTATGAAAACAACAATCTGCAATATGTGTTACTCGGTGGCGATGCCGATGGGGGAAATTCCGGTCAGTGTTATGTTCCATGTAGAGGACTCGCATGTACAGAAATTGATGAAAATGATATTCCCGCCGATTTGTATTACTCTAATCTTGACGGCACCTGGAACGATAATAACAATAACCTCTGGGGAGAACGCGAAGAAGTTGACCCCATTTCTGAAATTTCTGTTGGAAGAATATGCGCAAGTAACATCCAGGATGTTAACAACTCCATAGCAAAACTTATTAAATATCAGGAGTCTCCCGTCCTTGCCGACTTGGAAAAAGCTTTGATGGTAGGAGAACAACTCAACGACGACCCTGTTACCTGGGGCGGTACTTATAAAGACGAAATTGCCGACGGTGGCTCTTACACTTATATTTCTCAAGGCATCCCCGAAAATTTTACCGTCAGTACCCTTTACGATAGAAACGGCTTCTGGAATGGTAACCAGTTGAAAAATTTTTATTCCACCCAGGGAATTCACCTGTTGAATCACCTGGGACACTCAAGCACTACATATAACATGAAGCTGTCTACCAGCGATTTGAATACAAACAACTTTACAAACGACGGAGTAACTCATTCTTATTGTATCGGTTACACACAAGGCTGTTATGCAGGCTCCTTCGACAACAGGGAAACCTGGGCCGGATATTATTCAAGCGACTGCTTCGCAGAAGAAATCAGCACCATGGAGACAGGCAATGTGGCTACTATCGCTAATTCAAGATACGGATGGTATGTCCCCGGAGGAACAACGTCATCATCACAATTTTATGACCGTATGTTCTACACGGGTTTTTTATATGAAGGCTGCACAAAAATCGGTGATGCCAACGGTTACTCAAAAGACACTTATCCCAATTGGTTCTCAAATAATTATTACAGATGGACCGCTTATGAATTAAATCTCTTCGGAGACCCTACTATGGATATATGGACGGCACAACCTACGGTTATTGTAGCCGACTACAATACAACCATCCCTATCAACACAACAGAATACATCGTTACCACCGACACTCCTTTTGCAAGGGTTTCCATCTCTAAAGACGGGGAATTGCTTTGTCGCGTTCTTTGTGATGAGACGGGGAACGCCGTTTTACCCATTCCAAATGGATCGCTTATTCCGACAGCAAGCTACGAACTAAATATCATTGCCCATAATAAGTATCATTTCTCCGAGACGATCTCCGTACTCGACGCCAGCCTCCTTGACGTGATAGGTTATTCTTTCGACGACGCCACGGAAGGAAATAATGACGACATCATGAATTACGGCGAAATTATCAGCCTTACCGTAACTCTTAAAAATATCGGAACACTGACATTTGAAGCTGCAACTGCTTCCGTTTCCGTCGACAAAGAATGGGCTGCCGTTATTAACCCCGTAATCACAGTAAACGATATTAATGCCGGCTCCGCACTTTTCCTCCCCACATGTAATATTCAAATCTCCCCTGAAGCGGAAATAGACGACTTAACAGTTACGTATACCATCGGCGAAGATTATTCGTTCTCTTTTACGACCCCTATAGCAGCCGCTATGCTTGAATTTGTAAAAGTCGGCTTTGGCTCTGACGGAGAAATCGGAACCATTCAATCCGCCGAAGACGGTATTATGAAAGTGGCTGTTGCCAACAACGGAAACTATCCGGCAAAGAATATCTCTTTCGACATTGTACACCCCGACAAATTTATTGTCTTCGGCGAAGCCTCTTCTATATCTGAAATCGACGCTTCCTCCTATGGGTACTTTGAAATCCCCTACTCTATAGCCGACAACTGCCCGGAGGTCTTTATTTCTCCCTCCGTCATATCATATAACGACGAGATGTCAAAAACAGGATCCTTCAATACTCCCGTTTTTGTAGGAAATACTCCTATCGCCTTAGTTGACTTGGCAAATATCGGATTTGTGCCCGTAAGTTCTCTGACCAGTGTGTTCTCCTTTATGGATATACCTATTACCCGTGTAACCACCATATCTCAAGATATCTTCGACTTTGATAAATACCCGTTTATCTTTATGTCGCTTAACAATGAATCTTTCGCCTATACTCTTACCAACAGCAATATAGAGATAATTGAAAATTATTTGAATAACCATGGCGTCCTTTACATAGAAGGTAATGTTTTATGGAATTCCCCTGTTATGAACGATCTTTTCGGCCTTGATACCATAGCCAATAAATACTCAAGTTTTACTAAGATAAACGGAGTCGCAGGAACATTCACCGAAGGAATGCTTTTTTCTGCAGGAACTTTTATAGACATGGCACTATATCCAAACTCGGCTACTCCGGTTTTACAAAGAGCCAACGACTCAATATGTATAACCTCTGTTTTCACCGCCCCTCAAGATGAAGAATGGAATAAAACTGAATATTCGGCTATAGCCTCCACAAGCTATTATCTCAACATCGTAAGAGACCCTGCTGCCACTTCCCTGCTCAGGAGTTATATCAACTATACCGATGCGTGCAAATGGACAAAAGGAATTATCTCCCTGGGTGAAGATCACGCTATCTGCAAAAACGAAAGCCTTGTTCTCAATGCGGGAGAAAACTACGTGAGATTTTTCTGGAACGGGGAAGAAGGTGAAAAAACTTATAATTTTAAAGCCTCCGATTATCTTCCGGGTGATGCCGTAACAATAACCGTGCTCGCCATTGACGACGCAGGCTATTTTTCAGAGGGAAAAATAACTATTACCATTAACGACTGCGATGGCATCGATGAATATGATAAAGAGACCGTTAAAGTCTACCCTAACCCCGTTTCCGATGTTTTCTTCTATGAAAACGCTGCTGAAAACTCGCACATTCTCATCTATGATAATGCCGGTAACATAGTCCTTTCTCAACAGAATGCCCCTGCTTGCGGTAAGGTGATGATTCACTCTCTCAAAAAAGGTGTTTATTTCGTTAAATTTTATTCAAACAACTTTTCTTCTATAATAAAAATTGTTGTTATTTAGTTATTTAATAAAGTCTCTTTATATGAAACGATCATATTTTACCATGCGGTTGTTTATTACCGGTATGTTTATTGTTTTCACTCTTCTTTCACCAAAAGATATTTTGGGACAGAACGACTTCCAAATAGGTGACTGGCGCAGCCACTTCCCCTATACAACGTTGAATTCAGTAACTACCGATAATAACGGAACTATTTATGCTTCTTCCGAATTCAGCATGTTCTCATATAATATAGAGACGGGACTAATAGATATTAAGTCAAAAATCGCCGGACTTTCGGATATTGGAATCAGATGCATCAAATACAACACAAAATACAATCTCCTGTTTATTGCTTATGACAACTCAAATATTGACATCATAAAAGACGGCAACACAATAAATATGTCGGATATATACCGCAGCAACATTATGGGTAACAAAACTATAAACAACATCTATTTTTTAGATAAATACGCCTATTTAAGTTGCGGGTTCGGTATTGTGGTTATTGATCTTGAAAATATTGTCGTTGCCGACACTTATTTTATCGGAGATAACGGGCAGTATGTTAATGTCACGGACCTTACTTACTGGGAAGACAAAGACATGATTTTTGCAGCCACCGACAATGGGATCTTCTATGCGGCCGACGCTTCTACTGCTAATCTTTTGTATTTCGGCAACTGGACACAACTTACAGATCTGCCTACTACTTCTGCCAACTGTAATTTTATTGAATTGTTTAATAACCGTCTGATTGTTAACATAACTACCGAAGACAGCGACAGCGACACCCTTTTAGTTTACAGCAGTGATTTCCAATGGAGCTATTTTTCTGAAGAACAAAGTGTTAAGAAAGTTAATTCCATTGAAGCATACAGTGACGCCCTCGTAATAGCCTTTACTGTTACTTCCAACGTTTATGACAAAGATTTAAATCTCACGCTGCAATCATGGCAATATATCAACGGCGACTACCCAATGCCGGCACAAACCATCAGGGATAACAACGGCCTCTTCTGGTCTGCCGATAAGAGAAAGGGATTAGTTTCTTTTACAAACGGCTGGACAGGAACATATCACACGCCGACAGGACCACAAGTAGCCAAAGCGTTTAAGATAGCGGCCTACAACAAATCCGTCTACCTCCTTGCCGGCGGTTTTAATGCTTCATGGTCTCCTTTATATACAGCTGCGAGATACAGTGTTTTCACTAACGACGAATGGTCTACCGTTTCCGGTAACACGCTTTCAGGCTTATCAAGTTATTGGGATATTGTCGACATAGCTTTCGACCCGAGAAATGCCAACCATTATTTTATTGCCACATACGGTTCAGGTCTTATTGAGGTATTGAACAATAATATAGTAAACATCTATAATGGGACCAACAGTCCCCTCTTGCCCCCCTCAAGTTTGAGTGAAAATAATGTCAGAGTGGGCGGACTTGCTTATGACGACAACAACAACCTATGGATAACAACGTCATTAAACAGCCAGTGTTTATGCGTTTTGCTCGCAGACGGCACTTGGGGAGATGTATCCCTGCCTTCGTCTTTTTCCGGAATAGAAGTATCTGATATCACCATCGACTCTTACGGTCAGAAATGGCTAAGATCCCGTAATGCCGCATCAATATATGTCGTCAACGACAACGAGACCCCGGGCTATGGCGGCGACGACATGGCTAAGGTGCTGACTTATGCAACAGGTAATGGAGCCATTCCGGGACAAACCGTTTATGACATCGCTGCCGACAGAGACGGCGAAGTATGGATTGGAACCGACCAGGGTATAGCTGTGTTTTATTATCCCAACAGAATTTTCACCGGCGAAGACTTTGACGCAAGTCGGATTCTTGTACAATCGGAAGACGGCGACGTAAGACCTCTGTTAGAAAGCGAAAGTGTTACCGACATCTGTGTAGATTACGGAAATAAAAAATGGATTGGCACATCCACTTCCGGCATATATTATGTCAGCGAAGACGGCACCGAAGAAATAGCTCATTATACGGAGGATAACTCTCCCCTGTTCTCAAATGAAATT
>JAQVPY010000005.1 GCA_028701815.1 Bacteroidales bacterium
TTTCGTGATTCATATTATGCTCTCGATATCTGTCGAATGCGGGAATAAATTGCATGTATCGGCTGCCAATGGACTTGAAAAAATTATATATCTCAACACCCTTGCCCTCGCAGATATTGGAGACAACACTTAACGTGTTGAATTCGACCTGCTTCTGCTGCATTAATGTAATAGTTCTAATTACCTTGAAAAAAGTCGCGCGTCCTATCTTGTCAGACCTGTTGGCGTTGTGAATGCTCTCCGGACCGTCTATCGATATGCCAACTAAATAATGATTTGCCGCAAAAAAGTCGCACCATTGCTCATCTATCAAAAGTCCGTTAGTTTGTATCGAATTAAAGATCTTTTTCCCGTTGGCATATTTTTTCTGCAAATCATTTATCTTCCTAAAATACTGATATCCTGCAAGTAACGGTTCTCCTCCGTGCCATACAAATGATACTTCAGGGATGTCGTTTGCTTCAATGTGTTGCTTGATTAATTTTTCAAGAAGAGACTTACTCATTATCGGTTCCCAATGTTCATAATAATCCGCCTTCTCCAGATAATAACAGTATTTGCAATTTAGATTGCAGGTGGAACCAACCGGTTTAACCATCAAAGAAAAATTAGTCGGAGCCTGTTGATGAAACAGCGCATCGTTAATTAATAAAGAGTCTTGTCTCTGCATACAATTCTGCGAATTATTAGCAATTGTTGAAGGTTGCTAAGGTGGCAAACAATGATGCAAATTTAAACAATATTTATTACCTTTGCAAAAAACAAATAAATGTTTACGACCCCAAACTCTAAAAATCCATCCTTTAAAGTGTTAACTCCGATAACACTCATCGAATTTCTTAAAGAACAACTTAAAGGGCAAAGTAATTCTTCTATCAAGGAAGTGCTCACTAATCATAGAGTCCTGCTGAATAATCATGATATTATTACTCAGTATAACTACCAGCTTAAACAGGGCGATGTGATTAATATACTGTCTAAGAAAAATCACGTAATAGAGTTTAAACACCCTAAACTGAAAATTCTCTATGAAGACGAATATCTTTTTGTCGTATCTAAAAAGGAAGGACTGCTCTCTATCGCTACCGAAAAAGAGAAAGTCCATACGGCTTATCATATTCTTAATGATTATGTGAAACAATATGACGAGAGAAATCGTGTGTATATCGTTCATCGTCTCGATAAAGATACCTCCGGAGTGATGATGTTCGCTAAAAAACCTGAAATTCAGGAACAAATGCAGGACAACTGGAAACAATATGTTCTTGAGAGAACTTATGCAGCCGTAATCGAAGGTGTCCCCGATAAAATGAAGGATACTATTTATTCTACCCTTACCGAAGATAAATTTCAGCACATGCGCTCTCTCCAAGGTAAAGCCGAGGGAAAAAGAGCCGTCACGACTTTTGAAGTGGTCCAGAAAAACAATAAATACTCACTCCTTAAACTGGTGCTCGACACCGGTAGGAAAAACCAGATCAGAATACATCTCCAAAGTATAGGACATCCTATTGTCGGCGATAAAAAATACGGCTCGAAAATAGATCCTATCCATAGAATGTGCCTCCATGCTAAAAACTTGACGTTTATTCATCCGGTGACTAAAGAGACGATGAGGTTTGAAATACCGTTGCCAAGAAAATTTCTTGAACTCGTCAGTGATATTAAATAAACTATGAAAAAAATCTCCACCTCTATTTTAGGTCTGTCTTTATGCTTCGCGGCTAACGCTCAGTCAGAAACAAAACGACCTAATATCATCCTTTTTATGGTCGATGATATGGGGTGGCAAGATACCTCAGTTCCTTTTTATATCGAGAAGACTCATTATAACGAGACTTTCGAAACGCCTAATATGGAACGACTCGCCGCACGTGGAATGATGTTTACTCAGGCTTATGCTTCTTCAATAAGCTCTCCTACACGATGTAGCCTGCTTACCGGAGCTAACGCCGCCCGTCATTGTGTTACCAATTGGACCCTCGAAAAAGATAAAACTACTGATAGCTATAGCGATGTGCTCGATTTTCCATCGTGGAATGTTAACGGAATATGTCAGACACCGTCTATTCCAAAGACATTCTGTGCAAAATCTTTTGTCCAAATCCTTAAAGATAATGGCTATCATACCATCCACTGCGGAAAAGCTCACTTCGGCGCTATCGATACCCCCGGCGAAAACCCGATTCATTTTGGATTCGAAGTGAATATCGCAGGACATGCCGCAGGAGGTCCCGCTAGCTACCTCGGAACGGATAATTTCGGCAATAGAATAGATGGTAAAAAATCGTCGCTGTTCGCTATCCCGGGTCTCGAAAAATATTACGGGAAAGATATCTTTCTAACAGAAGCTCTTACCATAGAAGCTATAGCAGCTCTTGATAAGGCGAAAAAATATGATGAGCCTTTTTTTCTGTATATGGCGCATTATGCGATACATGTGCCTATTAACAAGGATAATAGGTTCTATCAGAAGTATATAGATAAAGGTCTATCTCCTAAGGAAGCGGCTTATGCCGCACTTATTGAGGGAATGGATAAAAGCCTCGGAGATATTATGAGCTGGCTCGAGGATAATGATGAATTGGATAATACCGTGATAATCTTTATGAGTGATAATGGCGGTCTCAGCTGCGAACCCTCTTGCCGCGACGGTGAATTGCATACACAAAATGCCCCTCTTAACAGTGGTAAGGGCTCGGCGTATGAGGGAGGTATAAGAGTACCTATGATTGTCAGCTGGCAAAATCATGTTACGCCACAATCTAAATGTGACGATTATGTGGTTATAGAAGATTTCTATCCGACAATACTTGAAATAGCCGGAATCGAGAAATATGACGTACCACAAGAAATTGACGGAATAAGTTTTATGCCGTTGTTAAATGGTCGCGAGACAATGAATTATCCTGAGCGCCAACTGGTGTGGAATTGCCCTAACCTTTGGGGCGGACGCGGACCGGGCATCGGGCCTTCATGTACTATTCGTCGCGGCGATTGGAAACTTGTTTATTATTATGAATCGGGGCGGAAGGAATTGTTTAATATCTCCGAAGATATAGGAGAAACCATGGATATGTCTGAAGACAACCCGTCAACGGTTAAGAAAATGTCTAAACGCCTCGGTACATATTTGCGGAAAGTCGGCGCCCAACGTCCCGTCTTTAAAGAAAATCATAAGCCCCGTCCGTGGCCTGACGAATTATAATTGAAATATTAATTTTTAATCTTTATATATGGAAAATATTGACAAAGAAAAAGAAGAAATAGGATTACCCGAAAATGCTCAACGCGAGTTGAAAGAAGGAGAGGTTTATAAACCTATCATGTCGGGAAATAAAACTTATAAAGAGGTAACTCCATGGTCGGTCACTATCGGGTTACTTATGGTAGTGCTCTTTTCTGCCGCCGCTGCTTATCTCGGATTAAAGGTGGGACAGGTCTTCGAAGCAGCTATACCTATTGCTATCATTGCCATAGGTCTGTCAAGTTCTATGAAACGCAAAAATGCTCTTGGTGAAAATGTTATTATCCAGTCGATAGGAGCATGTTCAGGTGCTGTAGTAGCAGGTGCAATCTTTACGCTTCCCGCGCTCTATATCTTGCAGGCTAAATATCCTGACATCACAGTGAATTTTATGCAGGTGTTCTTCTCATCTCTTTTAGGAGGTATCCTTGGCATTCTTTTTTTAATACCTTTTAGAAAATATTTTGTAAAGCAGATGCACGGCAAATACCCGTTTCCTGAAGCTACCGCGACCACACAGGTGCTCGTCAGCGGAGAGAAGAAAGGAAAGGGCGCCAAGCTGTTGCTTATAAGTGGTCTCGTAGGCGGATTGTACGATTTCATCGTGTCAACTTTCGGCTGGTGGTCGGAAACCGTCACCTCACGAATCGTTGGGTGGGGCGTGACTCTTGCGGACAAGGCGAAAGTGCTCTTTAAGATGAATGTTGGCGCAGCTGTTCTCGGTCTCGGATATATTATCGGATTGAAATATTCTTTTATAATATGCTGTGGATCGTTCCTCGTATGGTTTATCATCATCCCGCTTTTGAATGTCATCTGGGGGCCGCAGGTAATAGACCTGATGAATTCCGGTGTCACTGCTACAATTGCAAGTATGTCGCCTGAACAAATCTTTGTCAACTACGCACGCCATATTGGAATCGGTGGTATCGCAATGGCCGGAATTATCGGCATTATCAAGTCGTCTGGAGTGATAAAATCTGCTCTCGGTCTTGCCACTTCCGAATTCAAAAATAAAAAAGGTGCCAATAAACTTGATTCCGACCGTACACAGCGTGACATACCTATGAAGATCGTCGTGATAGGTATTATCATTACCCTCATTGTTACCTTTATCTTCTTCCAGTTTGGAGTCGTTCACAACTTACGGCATGCCCTTATTGGGATATTGGTTGTAGGAGTTATAGCGTTCTTGTTCACTACTGTTGCTGCGAATGCAATAGCTATCGTCGGATCTAATCCCGTCAGCGGAATGACACTGATGACACTTATCCTCGCATCTTTAGTCATGGTCGCTGCCGGATTAAAAGGACCTGCAGGAATGACCGCTTCCCTGATCATCGGAGGCGTTGTCTGTTCAGCTCTTTCAATGGCCGGCTCGTTTATTACCGACTTGAAAGTAGGTTATTGGATAGGTACTACTCCCGCCAAACAAGAGACGTGGAAATTTGTCGGCACAATCGTAGCAGCTGCTACTGTCGGCGGTGTTATCATGGTTCTGAATAAAACCTACGGATTTACCGGCGAAAACGCTCTTGTGGCACCACAGGCTAACGCTATGGCGGCCGTTATTGAGCCTTTGATGACAGGTGGTAGAGCACCCTGGCTACTTTATGGCATAGGTGCTTTAATAGCTTTAGTGCTGACATTTTTTAAAGTTCCGGCCCTGCCTTTCGCACTCGGTATGTTTATTCCTCTCGACTTGGACCTCCCTCTTCTAGTAGGTGGCGCAATAGCATGGTTTGTGGGATCACGCAGCAAAGATAAAAACATTAATAGCGCTCGTTCGGAAAGAGGTACGCTGATAGCCTCCGGTTTTATTGCCGGCGGTGCTTTGATGGGTGTCGCCAGCGCAATCCTTCGTTTCGCGAATGTTAACGTGATGCATCCTTTTGCATTCTCTGAGACCCTCGCAATTATTATGTATGTCATTATCGTGGCTTATATGATCTGGGATAGTATGAGAGTGAAAAACGTAAGTAAACAATAAATCAAAATTATTACTGATATGGAAAATCTGATAGATAAATTTTTAAGATATGTCTCTGTGGAGACGACTTCTGACCCGGAGTCCGAGACACAGCCAAGTACTGAAAAACAGTGGAACCTGTTGAAAATGCTAAATGAAGAACTTAAATTGTTGGGCATAAAATCCGAACTTGACGAAAATGGATATGTCATGGCGACCATCCCTTCCAACGTGACCGCTCAAGTGCCTGCTATTGGTTTTATCGCCCACGTGGATACATCTCCCGATGCTTCGGGCGCTGATATTAAACCTCGTATTATTAATGATTACGATGGAAAAGATCTCATCTTGAATGATAAGATGAACCTTAAGCTGAAAGTTGAAGACTTTCCGGAATTAGCTCAGTATAGGGGACAGACTCTGATAACTACTGACGGAACAACTCTCCTCGGTGCCGACGACAAGGCAGGCGTGGCAGAAATTATGTTCGCGGCACAACATCTTGTTGAACATCCGGAGTTTAAACACGGCGACATAAAGATAGCCTTTACTCCCGATGAGGAAATCGGCCGTGGTGTGGCTAAGTTTGATGTCGTCAAATTCGGAGCAAAATATGCTTATACTATGGACGGTGGAGAAATAGGAGAACTCGAATATGAAAACTTTAATGCTGCGGCTGCAAAAATTCATGTTCAAGGCTGTAATATTCATCCGGGGTATGCGAAGAATAAGATGATTAATTCTATGCTCGTTGCAATGGAATTAAATAATATGTTACCTGTTGAACAACGTCCCGCCTATACTACCGGCTACGAAGGTTTCTTCCATCTTACCGACTTTAGCGGGACCGTAGAAGAATCATCAATGCAGTATATCATACGCGATCACGATATGGGTAAGTTTGAAGAGAAAAAACAACTTATCATTGCTTCAGTTGCTTTTCTTAATAAGAAATATGGGGATATTGTCACCATCGACCTAAAACATCAATATTATAATATGCGTAAAGAAGTCGAGCCCCATTATTTTATCATCGAAAAAGCTGTCATGGCTATGGAAATGGCAGGTGTCAAGCCTAAAATTCAGCCTATCCGTGGTGGTACCGACGGCGCAAATCTTTCATTTATGGGACTCCCTTGTCCCAACTTGTTCGCAGGAGGACATAACTTCCATGGAAAGATGGAATATGTCCCCCTCGAAAGTATGGAAAAGGCTGCTAAGGTGATACTTAATATTATCGAGTTGTTCGCAACCCAAAAGTAGCTGCTAACGCTTGATTACTATATCGTCGTATGTTGCGAGAATCCTGACTAAACGCGTTCCCGGATTATTGCCGACAGCGTTTTGAAATAACTCAGTAAAATCTTTTTTGCTGATTGTATTTTTCCCTTTGACTATGTCATCTATTGTGATATCGCCGAAGGATGTTTTTAAATCGGCAGTGAAGGAATGTTCGGCTGTAAAACCGTACAACTTTATGTCTGAAAACTTCGAGTCGATGTCTATCGTTGTGAAATCTTTGTCGACAGAAGATATTTTGAAATCCCCGTATTCAAAAGTGCTGAAGATAGCTGATACTGTTAACTTGTTAATGAGGATATCTGAAAATTTTGCTTTACCGTCAATGTCTCCGGCGATTCCAATCTCTAAGTCAGAATAGGATAAATCTACTTTAATATGCTTTGCACTCTCAATGTAACAATGGTCACTGAACGAACAGTCTATTTCAAGATTTGTAACATTGTCAATATCTACCTCGCCGTATTGACTCTTAATTAATGTGCTCTTCCCGGTCAGATTAGCGGCCTTAATGTTGCCGAATTCAGCACCTATCTTCACATCGTTACCCAGGCTCGGTAAAATTATGTCGCCGAATTTATTGTGAAAATCGATGGTAATATAATCAGGAGCCATAATGATATATTCTATCTCAATAGAACAATTCTTGATGGTCTTTCCGATAGAAGTATTCGCCGAGATATTACTGTTAACTTGTTTAAAGTCAATATTTATGCGCTCCAGCATACTCCTGGCTTCACTCTCTTTTTTGTGTTCGCAGGAGACGGTGACGGCAAATTCCACTTCATCTTTATCCCACGTTTTTAAGATAATATTGCCGAAGGAGTTGTCTACGGATACAACGCATTGCCGGGAAACGGCAAATGTACGGCTTGTTGTCTTTTGTACGGCTTCTTTGTTTTGACTGTAAGCATTTGCGTTGCAGATAGTTATAAGTGCAATCGAAATGCAGGCTATGATAAAATTGCGTTTACTTTTCATTGTCTTTAATAGTTTTAATACTGTTGTTAATACGTTGAATTGTGCTTATCTTTTTACTATATATATTTTGAGAATAAGCATATTGCTTTTCCGGAATGCACTTGTTTTTAGCGTCTTTGGGGATGGAATTAGGGATCTCGTTAATCTTCTCAAGTTCCAGTAAAATTTCTGCTCTCGTCTCCATGTCGACACCTTCCAACGAGCCATATAACTTGTTGATTTCCTCGTTGATTTTGGCGTTGTAATACATCTCCAGTTCTGCCATTTCATCATTGGTGTTACCTTTTGTATTTATAAATAATACCGTGATTAATAATATGGATAATATAATAACAGCTGCGGCCGACGAATACCATATTCTCCTGATACGTGACTTTTTATGTTGCTCGGCGGCTTCCCACAGCAGCAGCTTGTCTTCAAAACGCTTTTCATGACCTTCCGAAAGCATTTCAGAGGAGGTGAAAGCCTCTTTGTTATTCTTTATTATATTTTCAATTTTCATTTTTGTTGGTGTTAAAGTGTATGAGGTCATTTTTTAATTTTTCTTTTCCACGGACGTATTGAGATCGTACGGTTGAAGCAGTGATATGTAATTGTGAGGCTATCTCGTCGAAACTCAATTCTTCTAATAGATGCAGCGTCAAGACAAGGCGAAAGCCGGTCGGGAGTTGCTTGATGCCATTTACAATAGTATCGATGTCAACGATGCCGGTTTCTAACTCCTCATCATCGTCGGCGACATCTTCAAAGACCTCTGTGGAAATAAAGCTAATTCGTTTGGCTTTTCTGTATTCATCGATAGATTTGTTGATAGCAATACGTCGTATGTATGTGTTCATCGCCTGACGGGTTCCGGAAAAAGACTTGATAGTTTCGAAGGCTTTAAGGAAGGAATCCTGTGTGATCTCCTCAGCTTCTTCGGTGTTTCCTAAAATTCTGTAGCAGCTATTGAAAATGTCGTCACAAAACAGACGATACATCTGAACGTAGGCCAAAGAATTATTCTTTTTGCAGCCGGCTAATATTTCATCGAAGTTATTCATCATATCTCTTTACAGCAATAAAACGTAAAAAAGTTTTTTTGCTGCATGGAAGGAGCTCTAAAAAGCGGAGTCGCTTGCGGATGCTGAAGGTTGCCAAGGTGGGGGGGAAGCTATCGCTTCGAGGAGCGTAAGTCGTTGACATCCATGCCTAACCATTTTCCCAGCACTTGATAAATGCTATCTTGCATGGCTGGCGGAAAACTCTTGATTCTCGTCGCATGGGATCCTCCAGGATTAAACATGATAACTGCATTGGTGGTGTTGCCGGGATCGACAGCAGTCGAACTCCATGCGTCATTGCCGCCGTAGATATATAGCATCTTGTTCCCGGATTCTTGTATCCACCTGCTTACATGCTGCATCGTCTCGTAGTTATATGGCATATTCTCATAACCCTCTGGCATCGTAAAATAAAATTTAACATTCTCTTTGTCTTTCAAATATTTCTTAAAGGGTGCGACTTCATAACCGTACATGCCAATCTCAGTCATCGCCTGGAAGAAAAACGGACGTGAGGTTTCAATGGAATTTTCTTCAAAGAACGAGAATACGTCAAGATCTTTCAACGATTCAAACAGCTCTTCCGGTTTAGCCTTCTTGGAGAGCAAAGCGTCGCAGTTGCCTCCCCATTGCCAGAAAGCAAATGAAAACTCAAGGACGCCAAGGTCGAAAGCTCTGTCGCGTCCCATCTTAAATTCCCAATTCATCCTGTCTGCTAACTCACAGTACATCTCAAAGATTTTTTTCTTGTTTTTGAAAACGGCTTTTTGAAAGTTGTATATTTTATCGCGACATTCTTCAGTACCTACCTGATGTAGAAATGAATAGACGCGTGGGTCCTCGTTGGAAAAATTCAGTGGCGCCACATAAGGTACTGTAACATCGACATCTTCAGGATAAAAACATCGGTGGAAGATGGAGGTCTGACCGCTTTTGCTGATACCTGTTGACACCCATTTGCCTCCGTATATGGATTTAAATGCTTGAATAACATCATGTTGGTCGGCGGCGGCTTGTCTTACTGTCAGAAACGACCAGGGGATAGAATCTTTCGGACGGCTGTCGGAGAAAAATCTATGCTCTATAGTAATCTGATTGGCGTCTAATATATAGGCCAATTCGTTGGCTGCCGAGGTGTACATTGTATATCCGTCGGTGACAACTAAAACGGGACGGTCGTAGCCCTTATGCGAATAATAGGCCCTTAAGGGAAAAGTCGGACTATTCGGATCGTTATGGTCGACAGGCACTCTGAACCATACCTCGTATGTGTTTTCGAAAAAAGGATCGTTTCTGATGATGTTCACGCTGTCGATTATAGAAATCGATTTCATCAACTTTTCCGGTGTCGGCATCTGCGCGATCGAATTTGAAGATACAATACATAGAATAAAAAAGATTACAATAGCAATATTATGTCTTAAAAGATTCATAATGGTATTTTTTTGATTTAATGATGCAAAATTACACTATTTTTGACAATTAGAAGACGGTGAATACGACAATTCCGCCCCCCTTGTCGCAGACATACGGCAACCCGAGAGCCGAAACATTTTTTTTCTTATTTTGTATTAATTTTTTGACTTGAGGGTATGTCCAATAGGATATCCTTGTGCAGAGGATGCCGATGCCGGCACCTGCCAAAATGTCAGTAAGCCAATGGCGATGATTATACATTCGCAAGACGCCGGTGCAGGTTGCTAAGGTGTACCCTGCGACGCCATACCATCCGCCGAGTTCCTGTCGCATAAATTCAGCGCCCATAAAGGCCGTGGCGGTATGTCCTGATGGAAAAGAGTTGTCGGCTCTATTGTCAGGGCGCATTTCGCTGATGCTAAGTTTCAATATTCCGGTAATACCCAGTGTCATCAATGCCGAAGTGCCGAGCATCACGGTCATGTCTATGTAGTTGCTCTTTGTTTTCACCCCACAGACTTTCAGCGCATAAGTTAAAACGATAGGGGAGTATTGCAGATAGTCGTCGACTTTGGTCTTTGCAAAATCGTTTTCCATAAAAAAATCGTTATATCCGTCATTCAGAGACTTAAAATCTTCTACAAACAGTCCGAGGCTACCTAAAGAAGTCAGCACTATCGGTGAACATAATTGAGTATAATGGAAGTTGCCCGCCGGTAAAGACAGGTTTACGGAGTCGGCATTTTGGGCTCTTAGTGCTCCGAGAGAGCAGAAGAAAAACACCAGTGGGGTCAATATTTTGATTTCAGTTCGCATGGGGTACCTTGGCAACCTTCGGTAATTGCTCCGATTCGAGCATGTTTCTAAGAAATACGACCTTTTCCGGATATTTCTCCGCAACATTTTTTTTCTCGCCCGGGTCCTTGTTAATGTTATACAATTGTTCTTCCGGAAGACAGCCCGTTTCGATGCCGGTCTCCCAGGCCACCTTGCTGCCGTTGGAAGAAGCGATATATTTCCATTTGCCGTCGGTTATAGAGCGGGAATATGCGTCTTCAATACAAAAATTGCGTCCGGCATTGGTTTGTTCTAACAACACGTCGGAATGGTTCTCGCTGTCCATTGCTTCGTCGTATTGTCGTTTGTCGCCGATAATATTTGCTAAGGAAGCGAAGAGGTCGACTTGACTTAACAGCGCGTCATTAGTCTTATGTGCCGGTATATTATCAGTCCATCGTACAATAAACGGGATGCGTGTTCCTGCTTCGAAGATGCTGTATTTCCCGCCTCTCATGTTACCGGAAGGGTTATGGTCGCCCAGCAACTCTACAGCGTCATCGGCGTATCCGTCGTCAATGACAGGACCGTTGTCACTCGTGAAAATTACAATTGTATTTTCAGACAAGCCGAGTTCATCAAGGGTCAGCAAGATCTCTCCCACGCTCCAGTCTAATTCGAGGATAGCATCTCCTCGTGGGCCCATGCCGCTTTTGCCGGCAAAACGCTCTCCCGGAACACGCGGGACATGGATGCCGTTAGTGGCAAAATATAGAAAAAATTGCGTGCCGGCATTCTCTCTGATAATAGCTACCGCATGTTGTGTTATGCTGTCGGCAATAGTCTCATCACGCCACAGAGCCGACTTGCCTCCGGTCATATAGCCGATACGACCAATACCGTTGATTATGGAATTATCGTGACCGTGGCTCGATTTCATACGCAACAGCTCCGGGTTGTCGCGTCCTGTCGGTTCGCCGTCGAAAGGAGTCGTATAGCTGACTGAAATTGGATCGGCGGGGTCCAGGTTCACGACCTCTCCCTGTTCTATATATACACATGGTACACGGTCGGCGGTGGCAGCCATGATATATGAATATTCAAAACCTATGTCGGAAGGATTAGGAGAAATATTCCCGTTCCAGTCCTGTTCGCCTTTGATGTCGCCGAGGCCGAGATGCCATTTACCTACTGCCGCTGTCGCGTATCCATTGCGTTTAAAGAGGGTTGCCAAGGTGGGGGTCTCAGGAGAGATGATCATAGCAGCATCACCGTTGGCAACACCGGTGTTCTTCTGCCTCCATGCATATACGCCCGTAAGGAGACTATATCGAGACGGCGTGCTCGTCGCCGCGGTGGCATGTGCATTGGTGAACCGCACGCCTTCGTCGGCAAGACGGTCGATGTTGTGTGTCGTAATTCGCTCCATGCCGTAACAACTTACGTCGCCATATCCTAGATCGTCGGCGTTGATGATTATGACATTGGGCTTGTCTTGTGCCGCAACACTCATCGAGAGACCGATTAATCCGAGTAAAATGCTTTTCTTCATAAGTGATAAATTCACTACAAAGGTAGTCTCATTTTTTTACAGAAAGAAACACTTATTAATAAAATTGATATAAATTTGTACATTAGAATGAAAATTACTACAAAAAATAATCTCATTATGAAAAAAATCTTTTTATTAGCCCTGCTCATGGCTTCTTTCACCACTTCAGTGAACGCCCAATATTATACGCCGGGTTATTACCCCGCAGAACTTGCGTTGATTTCTGAGCCTATGATGTCGTATAGATATAACTTCGTCAGACTCTATTATGACGTACAAAATATCGGCGACGTACGCTATTCCGGAAATTTCTTGATATATCTCTACCCCAATAACACCTATTTCTTCGCAAGAGATTATATAAGAGTCAAACCGGGCGAGATTAAACGTATCGTCCTCGATATCCCTATATACCAACTTGACCTCTCATTTAATTATACAGTGCTCGCATATTATGAAGATGGCGGACAACTTAGTCCCCTTACAACCTTCGAATATTATCCCCCGATGACTATCTGGTGGAGAGGTCCGCGAACCGACTATTATATCGTCAACGCCCCGAGAAACCGTCCGAACATATATAATCGTCCCCCTGACGGGCCAAAGTTCTTCTATAATAATAAACCTTACGGCGAACCATATTGCCCGATTCCTCAAAACCCATATAATCATGGCAACAATAATTATTATAACGGTAATAATAATAACTTCAATCCTGGTAATAATAATCCCGGAAATAACGGCAACTATACGCCGCAACAACCCCGTAACCCTAACAGCGGTCATTCCGGTAATGTGTCCCCCAACCCGGGGAATAACAATAACAATAACAATATAGGAACCAATAGGAGCGAAAATAACGGGAATAGTGGCAACAACAACGGCAGCAATGTGGGCACGAACCGCAGTGGAAGTACTTCCGGCAATAATAGCGGTACAAACAATACATCTACGAATTCTGAAAAGGGCTCCTCTAACAGAAGCAACAGCTCCACCGGAAAGAAAAACTAATAAACTTCTTCGCCTGAGATAAACAGTTTTAAAATCTTCACCTCGGGAAGTTTCCCCTCGTCAATGGTCATAATGTCATCGGAAAGGATTACCATATCGGCGTCCTTTCCGATTTCTATGTTACCTTTTCTGCTTTCTTCAAAAGCACCTTTGGCTGCCCAGATCGTTACAGAACGTAAGGCTTCGTCGCGACTTAAGGCATTCTCCATCTGGAAACCCTCAGCAGGCTCCCCTTGCAGATCTTTGCGCGCTACGGCAGCGTAAAATGTGTAAATGGGACTTACATTTTCTATCGGAAAATCGGTGCCGTTGATAAGCCAGCCGTTTTGCTCCAGTAATACCTTCTGCGCATAAGCTGTCTTTATCCTCTCCGGTCCTAATCTGTCAATAGCCCAACGCATATCTGACGTAGCATGGGTGCTCTGTATTGACGGTATTATCGAGTACTCCCCGTATATGACAAAATCTTCCGGTGCCACTACCTGCGAATGTTCTATCCTCCACCGCAAATCGTTTTTGCCACCTAAGAAACTGCTGTATATGGTTAACATCTTCCGTACGCCTGCATCTCCAATGGCATGAGTACACACCTGAAATCCGCTTTTCAACGCTCTGTCGCAAATGCCCTTGTAATATGCGTCGTCGGCGACAAATAGACCGTAATTACCCGGGTCATCACTGTATGGTTCTATCAACCTTGCTCCGCGCGAACCCAATGCGCCGTCGGCATATAATTTTATTGAGCGGACACTTAAACGGTCTTTTACCATTATTCCGTTGCCCATAAAATAATTCATCGTCTCCTCGTCGGGGTTGATCATGGCGTTGACCTTAATCTTTATGACTTTTGCTTCCTGGAGACTGTCTATGAGTAAAATCTGCTCTTTACTCAATCCGGCATCTGTTACGCTCGTCAGCCCCTTACTGAAACAGAGCTCCTGTGCTCTTAATAAAGCTTCCTTCTGCTCTTTTTTGTTCATGGGGGGAATTACTCCTCTTGCAATGTCGTAAGCGTTGTCTAAAAGAATTCCAGTGGGGTTTCCTTCGGTGTTTACTATAATCTCTCCGCCATCAATCTTCGTGTCGCCGGAAAATCCTATAATGTCAAGGACTTCATCGCTCACAAGTCCCGCATGTCCGTCTATGCGCGTCAAGGCAATCTTTTTGCCAGGGAATAATGTCGGAAAGACTTCATTCGTCGGGAAGTCTTTGTCTGGCCAAAGATTTTGATCCCAGCCGCGACCGAGAACCCATTCGGTGTCAAATCTTTCGACATGCTGTTTGACTCTCTCAAGCAACTCCTCGAAAGAACGACAGCCGTTTAAATCTACATAGCGCAGCGACGTCTCTCCTAAACCCGTGAAATGGCAATGTCCGTCGATAAAACCTGGAAATACCGCTTTCCCTTCGGCATCTATGACCTTTGAAGCGGAAAATCTGCCTAAAACATCTTCGTTTTCACCGACGAAAAGTATCTTTCCGTCTTTTACCGCAACGGCCGAAGCTATGGAAAAGGTACTGTCGACAGTATAAACGACGGCGTTGTGAATGATGAGGTCTGCCGATTCTTTTTTGTTACAACTGCTAATCATGGCTAATATGATGATGACGATGAGAAAATGTTTGTGCATGACGAATTAAATTATCGCTTTATCTGAAGTGTCTTGACAAAAGAACTCTTGTTGGTGCGTATTTTTATGAAATAGAATCCTTCTGCATAACTTCGTGTTGGTATGGTAGCTGCAGCGCAGTTTAATTTATTGCGGTACAATAACTTGCCGTTGATTCCATATAGCTCTATACTCTCTATCTCCATGTCTTCAGCGACAATATTTAATATGTCGCATACAGGATTAGGATACACCTGCACTTCTGTTTCGGCAGTTTCTATACCGTTTTCCTGTTGGACGGTTATGTCATAATCTATATACTTGCTGCTTCCTGTCGTTGATGACACTGCTGTCAGTCCGGTAGTCACAATCTCGCCGACATTATATCCTGTGGCCTGTATACAGATGCGTATATAGCCGTATTTGGTTTCACCTGCTGACAGTGAAACTATGTTAGTATTTGTGCCTTCAATGAATATTTCTCCGGTGATGTTGCCTTCGGTCTGTTCTATCGTTATCTCATCGTTGCCGTTACCGGTGTTGCTGAGGCTGAAACGCAGGTCGCCGCAAGTGTTGATGGCTATCGCGGTATCGCCGGTGAGAGCCGCAAACTGCAATATAGGGTATGGCGTTGCGACGGTGTCGGTGGGGATGACGAGGACGTCATCAATAAACCATGAGTACCAAAGATTAGTTCCGTCGGTATTATAGCCTCTCCAGTCGATTTTGATGTTTTTCCCTATATAGTTCGACAAGTCGATGGAGACTTTTTCTTCATATTGGTTCATGCCGAAAGGCAGGTCGGCTGCTTCCCAGACAACTTCCCATGTGGCGTTGGAGGTGTCAAAAATCCTAACATTAAAGCGGTCGTTCCATACTTGTCCGTAGTGTGCGAAGGTCATAAATTCGAGTACGGTAGGACGTGTGATGGACAGAATAGGTGTCATAAGGTGCTCGTCTTGGGTGTTGCCGTCGAAGTCCCATTCGAGGCACGCCTGCTTAACACCTTCCGGTGGCGTAACTATATATTCCACCTCGTCGCTGTCGGTATAATAAATTATTCCCCAACGTGACCATTGCAGCCATGTCTGTGGCATTCCTTCACGACTCCAGCCGTTCGGAGGAAAAGTCTCGCCTTCAAAACCTTCTTTCAGCAGCGGTGCCTGCCAGTGCCATGAAATGGGATAGGGATCCGAGGTCGTGCTGTTGCCTAATACGTCTTCCAGTTCGAAGATAATTGTGCCTTCCGTGTGATTGCTTTGCGCAGGGATGCTTCCATAATAAAAATAATCGCCCTTCCCTGCGGTGAACTCAATGTCCTGCGACGCACCGTTGATGGTATATGTCGCGTTAATAACCGACGGAATCTCTGATTCATCTCTTAGTCTTAACGTCAAAAACATCTCTGTGTCCGCATATTCGCTGTTGCCCAAAAGGGATACTACCGTCGGAGCATGTATGTCGGAAGTCGCATTGTTGATATAAACATCGTCGAGATACATGTTCCATCCGTATTCGCTGATAGCCTCGAAGATGATAAATCCGTAGTTGTCGGGACAATCGAATTCGTAAGAGTACTCATACCAGTCATTACTCTCCTCATAGGGAGTGAGAAGAATGTTTCTGTGAACCGTTCCGAGCAGAGTCGCCGATTCCGTCGTTGGTGTCGGACTGTACCATACGTTGATTCTGTCTTCTTTGTTGCTGATGTTGTCAGTACGATACATCCAGAAACGTACTATGTTGTCCGTCTCTTCAAAATCCAGCTTCGGGGTTACAAGAATCGCGCTGTTTCCAGCGGCGGAATAAAATGATTTGTATATCACCATAGCGGTGGAGTTGTCGTGTGGAACACATACCGGCTGCTCTCCAGAGGCTGCCCGCTCAAAAGCATAAGAGCCTGTGATTGCATGATTCTGCCATGCATAAGGAGGGAAAACATCTTCTTCAAAGTCTGTTTCATACGGGAACATGGCGAACGGCGCGAGTACGTAAATCTCAAAACCGACAACCTCAGCGATCGACGAGTTGGTAGACGATACCACTGTGTTCTGCGTTAAAGTCTGCCCGCTGCTGACTCCTGCCAGCGGTATCGTTACTACGGCAGATACAATAACTGTCTCGTTTACGGCTACGGATTGTTGCGTTACAGGAGACCCGTTAATAAAGAAAACAGCGTTAAGGTCGCCATAGCTGTTAGTAAAGGACAGCACATCGTCATAAAGGCCGGTATTTGTGACAGCGAATCGCAGCGCGACATCTTCTCCGAAGAAAGACATGGTGTCGGGGGTTAGCGGTTCGACGTTAAAATTATATATGTTGGTTTCTTCAAAGGTGATATCATCAACGGTAAGATACCATGGAGAATTGTCGGCGGTGCTGTGGAAGCCGATATATTGGGTTCCGCTTGCGGCACTTTGAAAAACTGCCGAGGTCTGTTGGTAGGTGTTGTTGTTGATAGTCATCGGTGCGAGCACCTGAGTCGTCATCGATTGTGTCTGCGGGGCGTTTCCGGCTTTTATTTCAAAAGAGAAAGAGCCTATGCCGTCGGTAATATGCCAGAAAGATACTCTGTAATAGCTTCCTTCGGTAAGGGATACCTCTTTATACATCCATTTATCTGTGTTGTAGGAGGCATAAGCATACCATTCGCCGCTATGGGGTATTCTGTTACGGGTTTTTTCCTGATATCCGCAGATCCAGCCGGCATCATCGCAAATCCAGCCTGTAGGTGGCATCTCGTCGGTATTGCCACTCTCAAAACCTTCTTCGAAGATTTGAGAAAAAGCGCAGGGGACGCATAATAAAATTGCAATAACAAATATGGATAATCTTTTCATGGCAAAGAGTTTTTATATTATTTTTTGATGATAAAAGTTTTGTATGCGTCGTTGTTCCACAAGACGATCATATTACGGAAGTCCTTATACTCGTTTACCGGAATAATCTCGGAGGTGATAGATAAATTTCTGTTCACCGAGATGGTGTTTTCTTCAACGTTGATGAATATGGAGACTTTTCCGAAAGGATATTCTTCTATGATAGAGACATCTTTTCCAACGTAGCTGCAGTCGTCGGGGATAATAATGGAATATACGTATTGTTCTTCAATTTTATTGCATTTGACGGCATTTTTACGTTTTGAAGCGAGGTAGGAAGGGTTGATATTTGTGCCGAATCTTGTTTCCGGGAGCGTGAAAGAGTAGTAATCTTTCTTTAAGTCGTTTACTTTCAGAGACTCCACGTTATATTGAAATGTGACATTCTGTTCATACATTCTGACATTGTCGGCAGTGCCTTTAATATCCTTCAGCAGGCTTCCGGCTTTAGTGTCATCTTTCATAATAGCGAATGCGGGCATAGACGGAGACGATATAGAGCACTTCATCTTTCCGGTAGAATTTTCCACCACGTCGATGGTGAAATTACCTACAATGTTGATACTTCTCTCCACTGTCTTTGTAGCATTTACTCTGAAAGATTCCACAGCGGAGTCGAAGGTATAGACGGTAAAGTTTTGATATTCCACATCCATAGAGACGTTGGATTTAGAGATCGGCGACAGGATATAAGTCTGCCCGTCCACGAAGACTCTCACGCCCCAATGCTCAATGACGTCGAGACATCCGACAGCATCGCTGTGCATAAGAGTATTGACAAATCCGACCAACGACGACTGATATCCGGCTTCTGTGAACATGGCGAGCATGAGAAGAGCTTTTTCGGCTTCGTTGCCGCAGTTGGATTTCCATACTGCGCTTGCCGGAGCAAGTATATAGTTGTTGTATTTCAAAGAGATATCATTGGTGGTAACATTGTCAACCACATAGTCTCTTACGGCAAGGATATTCGTAAAAGAGGTCTTTGTTATCATCAGGTCTTTTAGCAGTTCTTTACATTCCGGAAGTTTGGTCTGGCGCAGAGCAGCCTGATCGACAAAATGGAAATAAGTCATCGTCATATCTTTCGATGTAGAGAAGGTCAGTATGGGATACATCTCGTATTTATTCTGAGCATAAGCTTCCGAAGTACTCTCTTTAATATTTTTTACTGTCCAGCGATAGACTTTAAAGTTGTCGTTTTCGGTGACAGTAGCACCGAGACGGAGGTTCAACATTCTCTCTTTCAGCTCTTTTGTCTTAGGAATGTTTACTATAACCTCATAATTTTTTATCGGTGAATATTCTACAAATTCGACGATATCCGACAAGTCGGTGATAAAACCCGGAGTGCTGTGTATTGTATAATCGAGGACGATGGTGGCGTTATATTCGAGGGCGGTATGCGTAACGACCATTTCTTTCATATTATTGTATCTGGCACAGTTGGCGCAGTTTGATGGCAGCACTTCATTAAAGGCGTTGGCAGGAGTCTCTACTTTGGAACCGTCGGCGCGGAGCACGTATGCTTCGTTGATCTTCAGAGTCTGGAAGTCGGGATTATACACTATGAACGTTTCTCCATAGACGCTGAAAAAAGATGAGTTGGAGATAAGTTTTAGTTCTTTTCTATAGTTATAATCGATGCTTCCGTCCTTATTCATCGTATATTCTTTTCTGATGAGGTTAAACTCGGCATCATTTTTTGTCTGACTGTGGGTCGGGGTGCAGAATGTTGAGATCACTGCTATAAGTAACAATATTTTTTTCATTGTGTAAATATTATAAGGTTAAAACTTATCTTTCGATTATAATTTTTTCTTCGGAGAAATTGTTTTGAGCTTTCACCGTCTCTTTAAAAGGAGTCCATTCCTCCGGTTCATAGATTCTTTTACCGAGGCTGACAACCTGATTAAAGGTGATGGTTCTGTCTTTTATAGAATAGCCACCGTTATATTTAATATATTTTGTGTCGACGGAAGCGTTTTCAGGCAGGTATGTGATTTCAGAATATTTAGGTATTTCTATTACTTCTTTCATCTCGACGAGGCGGGAGCATCTGTCGCGGAACGGATATTCGCGGCTCTCGAGAGAGGTGTCATAGTATACGTGTGCCATAGCTCTTTTGAAAAGACCTTTGGCAAGTACCGGGGTGAAGATGATTTCATCGTCGGTGACTGTTGCATAGTTTGGCACGGTAAATTTATATGTGATGTTTACCGGTTGTTCGAGGTATTTCTCGTTGTCGGTATGTTTAACGGAGACGATTTTTGCGCGCGGGTCGAATCTGAGTATTTCTGCTTCTACGTTGTTTTCCCATGAGCTGTATCTTCCGGAGAAGATGCGTCTCACGGCGTTATCCGACTGACCTTCTGCGGTGATGGTAAACTCGCATACGAGTGTGCCGTCGGTGGTGATTTCCGATTTGGCGTTCATCTTAACATAATGATTTTCGGGGGCTGAAACGGGCGTTTCTTTCAGGTCTGCGCCTTCAGGCAGTCCCATAAGATAGTTCTGTTGCTGTTCGGCACTCGACCAAAGTTCTCTGACATTCGGGACCCATGTGGGGTCGAGGAGCTGATATTCACCGTTGCGACGTTTTACCACGGTTATGCTATGGTTAAACTGGTCTGCGGGGATTCTGTCGATACGCTCTCCCGCCATCGTCATGGCAGCATACGATTCAAAACCTGCGGCTCTTAACATCGCTATCAAGAGACTTGCCTTATCTTTACATACGCCGCATCTGTCGGTGAAATTCATATTGGCATTGTGCAATGTAAATCCTTCACCTTCACCCATGGAAATACCGGAATATCTCATGTTGTCGGCTACCCAGTGAGTCAATATGCTGATGGAGTCGAGCTCGTTTTTTGCGTTTTTCAGTAAAGAGTTGACCTTTTTTTGAAGTTCCGGCGTCGGATTAAAACTGCCGTAATCTTCATTTACACCATAGAACCATTTCGATTTTGCGTACCAGTCGGGACTGGTGGAAAGCAGCAGTTTAGTTTCTATGTCGTTTTCGGAAACGGTATATGGGGCCTTTTGCAGAGGCATGATATCTTTCTTCGTGAAAGTATAAACCATTCTGTTGTCGTTGCCTTTATCTACGAGAACGTCAGTTCTAACTTCGCCATTATAGACTTTAAATTGCAGATACTTGTCTTTCAATACGTTAACCGAATAAACTTTTTCCAATATCGGCTGTGAGCTCCAGAAGGTGACAATATCATAAAAATGGCCTCTCATCGGCGGAATATATTTTGAGTCGTCGTCTTGCAGAAGAGCGTAAGTAAAACCTTTTTTGAAGGTCTTCACTTCTACTGCGTCGCCGGCGTTGAGGTGACCTATTTCGATCATTTTCTGGCTTGCGCCCCAATAGATGGCTCTTGCAGGTGCCACATAGTCGCGGACGGGAGCGGTAACAGTTTCCACCGTTCCGTCGGCGCGGTGAATTTTAACTTCGTTGATTTCCACGTACGCCGACAGCGGGTCGTAGTCCATTTTATACACGGCCTTATCTTTTGCTCCCTGATAATTCAGAATTTTTACGAGAGAATGGGCGTGGACATAGCTTAATCCGCTTTCTTCCATAAACACGGAGGTGCTGTCGAAAACAGTCACATATTTTGCAGAAGGAAACGTTTTATTGTCTCCGGCATTATCTATCAGTTGCCTGTATGATTGGGCAAACAGTGAGGCCGAGAAGGCAGACAGAAAAAGAATTAAGTAAAATCTTTTCATAAATTATTTAAAGTTTAATTATTAATTTCTTTATTTCATTGAGTTTCATCAGAGCCTCAATAGGGGTTAATGTGTTGATGTCGATATTCAGGATCTCGTCTCTGATTTGTATCAGCAACGGGTCTTCCATCTGGATAAGACTTATCTGGAACGGGTCTACCTGAGGCAGTTCAGTCTTAGAGGCATCTTTTTTACCGGCGAGGTTTTGTCGTTGCAGGTCTTCGAGTTGTTTGAGAATCTCGTCGGCTCTTTTAATCACGACATTCGGCATCCCTGCCATTTTGGCAACATGGATTCCGAAGCTGTGTTCGGTGCCGCCTTTGGCGAGTTTTCTCAGGAAGATGACCTTGTTACCTGTCTCTCTGACGGTGACGTGGTAGTTGACGACGCGTTTCTTTGAGCGTTCCATCTCGTTAAGGTCGTGATAATGTGTCGCAAACAGCACTTTAGGTCTGAAACTTGGGTTGTCATGCAGATATTCCACTATCGCCCATGCGATGGATATGCCGTCGTAGGTGCTGGTGCCTCGTCCTATTTCGTCGAGAAGGATAAGGCATCTGTTGGAGATATTATTCAATATACTTGACGTCTCATTCATCTCAACCATAAAGGTGGATTCTCCGGAGGCGATGTTATCGGAGGCGCCCACGCGGGTAAATATTTTGTCCACGATTCCGAGGACGGCAGATTTTGCCGGCACGAAAGATCCCATCTGAGCCATGAGTACTATCAGTGCGGTCTGTCGCAGCAGTGCCGACTTACCCGACATATTCGGTCCCGTCAGCATTATTATCTGTTGTGTCTCATTATCGAGATAAACGTCGTTGGCGATATAGCTCTCGCCGTGAGGCAATTGGCGTTCTATTACGGGGTGGCGTCCGCCGATGATATCTATAGCGAAGCCCTCGTTAAATTCCGGACGCGTATAGCCGTTTTCTACTGCGATAAAGGCGAGACTCTGCAGGCAGTCGAGGACAGCAGTGATAGTGCTGTCGTCTTGGACAGGCTTGATAAACCGCATCATGTCGTTGATAAGCTCCTCATAGAGTCGTATTTCAATGTCGGATATATGTTCTTCGGCCGAGAGTATCTTCGATTCGAGGTCTTTAAGTTCCTGAGTGATGTAGCGTTCGGCGTTGACAAGTGTCTGTTTGCGTTCCCATTCGGGTGGTACCTTGTTTTTATGAGAGTTGGTGACCTCTATATAATATCCGAAGACATTGTTGAAACCTATCTTTAACGAAGGTATTCCGGTCCTCTCTATTTCTCTTTGCTGTATGCTGGAAAGATAGTCCTTGCCGGAAAAGGATAGATGTCTTAGGTCGTCAAGTTCCTGATTAAAGCCTTCTTTTATGGCGCCGCATTTTTGTATCGCCACCGGGGCATCGTCATTAACTCTTTCGGTTATCATCTCCACGGCCTCTTCACACAGGTCGAGTTTGTGTCCGAGACTCTTCAGTTGACCATCTTCCGAGCTTTCGCATAATGTCTTAACGGCAGCCACATCTTTAAGTGCGTCGCGCAGGTGAATCATCTCGCGCGGGTTTATCCTTCCTGTGGATACTTTGCCTATCACGCGCTCGAGGTCGCCCATCGACTTTATCGCCGCGCGGATACCGGCGGCGGTATCCTCATGTTTAATAAAATATTCAACGATGTCAAGTCTCTTGTTAATTCTCTCGATATCTTTCAGCGGCATGATGAGCCATTTCCTAATCATACGGCTGCCTTGCGGGGAGACCGTTTTGTCGATTACGCCGAGGAGCGTCTTCGAGTTGTCGTTGCTGTTGGAAATGATTTCGAGGTTGCGGACGGTGAATTTGTCGAGCCATACATATTTATCTTCGGCGAGACGGGAGATGTTGGAGATATGTTCCAGCTTGTCATGGCATGTTTCCGACAGATAATGTAAAATGCCTCCGGCTGCAATTACCGCTTCTTCCATATCTTCAATTCCGAAGCCCTTAAGGCTGTTTGTCTGAAAATGTCCCATGAGTTTTTCGTAGGCGAAATCTTTTGTAAACACCCAATCCTCGAAGCACGACACATAATATTGCGATCCTGCGCCAAAATGTTCGTCGAAATACTGTCTGAAGCGTCTTGAAATGATGACCTCTTTAGGGTTGAAGCTCTGTAGCACCTTGTCTACATAATCCATCGTGCCCTGCGACACATAGAACTCTCCCGTAGAGATGTCGGCGAGTGCGATACCCACAGTCTTGCTGGTGATATGAAGGCAGGCGAGAAAGTTGTTGGCTTTCTGGTCAAAAGTCTTATCGTTATATGAGACGCCCGGGGTTACGAGCTCCGTGACGCCACGTTTTACGAGTTTAGTGGTCTTTTTGGTGTCTTCCAACTGGTCGCAGATAGCCACTCTGTGACCGGCTCTGATGAGTTTCGGGAGGTACACGTCGAGGGCATGATACGGAAATCCTGCCAGCTCTACCGACGATGCGGAGCCGTTTGCTCTCTTGGTGAGAACTATACCTAATACTTCGGAGGCTATTATGGCATCTTCTCCAAAAGTCTCATAAAAATCTCCCACTCTGAAAAGTAATATTGCATCAGGATACTTCGCCTTGAAAACAAAATATTGCTTCATCAGCGGGGTCTCAACCACGTTTTTCATCGCTTCGGACATAATATGATTATTTTAGCTACAAAGATAACAGTTTTGCACGAAAAAAGAAAGGGATACGATGGGTTTTTTGACAAAAATACTTGTTGTCAGGAAACTGTGTCCTCGGCTATTCGACGACGACTTCCATGTTTAAAACGACGCCGAACATGTCTCTCACGCCGTTTATGACATCGTGTGCGATGTTTAGGATGTCGCGTCCGCTCGCGGAACCGTAGTTGCATAATATGAGGGAGTGCCTGTCGGAAACGCCCGCGTCGCCGACACGGTAGCCTTTAAAACCGGCCTTTTCTATGAGTTGTGCTGCCGATAATTTAACCTTGTCGTCATCCTCGGGATAAGTCTTTAGGGAGTATCTTTCGACGACTTCGGCAACGGCATCACGGCTGACGACAGGATTTTTGAAAAAACTGCCTGCATTGCCGATGATCTTATAGTCTGGCAACTTGGAACTCCTCAATTGAGTAACAGCTTCCGCTACATCTTGGGCGGTCACCACGGACGGGTCGGTGAAAAACTTTGCGAGGTCGGCATATTTCAGTCGCGGTACAAATGTCTTATGTAATGTAAATGTAACCTCGGTGATAAAATACCTGTTATTGTTGTCGCTGGCAGTTTTAAAGATAGAGCTGCGATATCCGAAACGGCATTCCTCGTTGGTAAAGACTTTATCTTTGAAGTCTTGCGACAACTCCAAAGCTTTAACCGATTTCACACATTCCCTGACTTCCACTCCATACGCACCGATATTTTGAACGACAGCGCCGCCGCAGAGTCCCGGAATTTTAATAAGGTTTTCAATACCATAATAGTTGTGTTCCAGCGCCCATGTCACGAAATCTGTCCATACCACGCCGGAGCCGACTCTTATCGTCACCTCGCCGGCAGTCTCCCCGATGACATTAATTCCCATAATATGTGAACTAATCACTACTCCTTCGAAATCATGAGTAAACAGAATATCTGCGCCTCCGCCGAGAATAAATATCCGTGGCGACAGCTGCATTTTCAGCAACTCGCGCATCTCGTCGGCACTGCATGCTTCCGCAAAATATTTTGCTTTTACATCAACTCCGAAGGTCGTTCG